>JALWNV010000303.1 GCA_027083665.1 Helicobacteraceae bacterium | reverse complement strand
TTGTTTGCCCGTTTCGAACGCGAGGGCGAAAGAAAATAGGTTTCAATGCCGTGGGCTTTGTTCCGGTTGCGTTTGGGAACGGCATTGGCATGGATCGAGATGAAAAGATCGGCTTTTTTCCGGTTGGCGTAATGCGTCCGGTGCCGCAGCTTGATGAAACGGTCGTCCGTACGGGTCATATAGACGGTATAGCCTCGGGCACGCAGCAGTTTCGCCGCTTTCAAGGCGATAGCGAATACCACATCCTTCTCCCGGTACTTCCGGTAGCCGGTCGCTCCGGGGTCCTTCCCGCCGTGTCCGGGATCGATGACGATGACTTTCTCTCTTTTAACACGCCTTGTCGCGGTGAGGGTATTGACTTTCGGAGAAGTGATCCCGGCGATGCCCGCATCGATGACAAGCGTCCTGCCTTTGCGGGTAAAACGCACCGGAAGTGCCCGGCTGCTTTCGAATACCAGCCGAAACGTCTGCGGGCGGTACTGCGAAAGACGGATACGCTCGAGATCGCGATGCTTGAGCGTATGGGCACGGTCGAGCACGGCATTGACGTCGAAGACATAGCGGTAGCCTCTCTTTTTTGTCTTCGAAAGTTTGAAGAAGTTGATATCTTTCTTCCCGAGAGGATGTGAAAATGAAAACACCAGTTTTCCCGACTCCCAGTGCACCTCCTTGAGCCGGTTCTGTCCGGTTACTTTCGGCCTTTTCTTTGCTTTGTACGTTTTTTGGGGCCGTTTTTTCACCGCGGAGCGGGCGGCATCGGGAAGCTTGTGCAGTTTCGCCTCGTACGAGGCGACATCGATATGCAGCTTTTTTCCGCTTTTGACGATCCCTTCGAGGCAGCGGCGCTGAAGTACGGCATCGCCGTCTACCACGGCCTGCATATAGGCCGATTTGTACGTGTCGTACGCCCGGAAAACTTCCGACTTGTTCGCACTGCCGAGTACGCGATCCGCCTCGTGAAGCGACATCGCCGGCGCCGACAGCGTCAACAGCAGCAGCACCGAAGCGAAAAAGAGCTGCCGGAAGGACATCAGGCTCTATTCGCCCTCTGTCAGTTTTTTCATCAGCTCTGCGACCGTGATGATCTCGTTTATCCGGTAGCCGTTGGTACCGGAAAAATAGAGTCCGAGTTCGAGATTACCCTCGTAGGCGTCGCTGAGACGGTCGGCGATACAGAAACCGACCTCTTTCGCCTCGACACCGCGATTGCAGGGAGCGACACAGTTCGAAATACACTTGATGGCAGGTCCCGTACGCGTTTCAACCAGCTTGCTGAGGTTCGTCCTGACACCGCGTGCGGGATACCCTACCGGTGATTTCATGAGGTGGATATCTTCTTCTTTCGCCTCGAGCAGGACTTTCTTGAAGTTGGCATGGGCATCACACTCGTAGGTCCCGATAAAACGTGTCCCCATCTGCACACCGGCGGCTCCGAGCGCCATCATTTCGTCGATATCGTTCTTGTCCCAGATACCGCCGGCGGCGATGACCGGAATGTCGCCCCACTTCGCCGCTTCTTCGACCACCGGAGCGACGAGATTTTCAAGCTGATGCTCTTCCATGAAACACTGTTCGTAGGTAAACCCCTGATGGCCGCCGCTTTTCGGGCCTTCGAGAACGACTGCGTCCGGCAGGCGGTTGTAGCGTTTCTCCCATCGCTTGCAGATGATTTTCAGCGCTTTGGGCGAAGAGACGATAGGCACCAGTGCGACGTCGGGATAGCCTTCGGTGAATTCAGGCATGTTCGTCGGCAGACCGGCGCCGGTGATGATGATATCGATTCCCGCTTCGCAGGCGTCACGCACGACCCGTCCGTAATCGTTGATGGCATAGAGGATATTCGCCGCGAGCGGTTTGTCACCGCAGAGTTTGCGGGCGTTCTTCACGATCGCGGCCAACCCCTCTTTCGAATAGAAGTTTTCGGCTTCGAGCGGCCGATCCGCCACCAGACGGTGTGCATACGCCTTCGATTCGTAATATCCGGTCCCGACGGCACTGATCACGCCGAGACCGCCCTCTTTCGATACCGAACCGGCAAGCTGATCCCAGCTGATGCCGACACCCATGCCGCCTTGCACGATCGGCTTCTCTATGATATATTTTCCGATTTTCAACGGTGTGAAACTCATCTATTCTACCTTTGCTCTGGCAAATTTCCGTTTGCCTACTTGCAGAATGTATTCGCCGCTTTGCAGCTGCATCTGCTCGTCACTGACTTTTTCCCGGTCAATTTTAACGGCTCCCTGCTTAATATCTCTACGGGCCTGCGATGTCGAGTTTTCCAGGCCGCACTCCTGTAAGGCTTTGGCGATCCAGATCGGACCTTCGAGCGTAAACTCGGCCATGTCACTGGGCAGTTCGCTCTTGGCATGCACCCGTTCGAACTCCGCTTTGGCCGCCTGCGCGGCGTCAGCGGAGTGAAACCGCTCGACGATCTCCATTGCCAGTGCCTCTTTGACCTTTTTCGGATGCGCTTCGCCGCTTTGTACGTCCTCTTTGAGCTGCGCGATCTCGGTGAGAGTACGGTGGCTGAGCAGCTCGTAGTATCGCCACATCAGCTCGTCGGAGATGCTGAGCACTTTGCCGAACATCTCTCCCGGGGCTTCCGCGACACCGATGTAATTGTTGAGGCTCTTGCTCATCTTCTGCACGCCGTCGAGTCCCTCGAGAATCGGCATCATCAAGACCGCCTGCTCCTTGCCCGTGTCGTAAGCGCGCTGCAGGTGGCGTCCCATCAGCAGGTTGAACTTCTGGTCCGTTCCCCCGATCTCGATATCGCTGTCGAGATGCACGCTGTCAAAGCCCTGCAGCAGCGGATAGATAAACTCGCTGATGGAGATCGGCGTGCCGCTTTTATAGCGCTTTTCGAAGTCGTCACGCTCGAGCATCCGCGCGACGTTCATCAGCGTCGTCAGCTCCAGCATTCCCGACGCACCGAGCGGATCAATCCATTCGGAGTTGAACAGTACGTCGGTCTTTTCGGGATCGAGGATCTTGAAGACCTGCTCTTTGTAGCTTTTGGCGTTTTCCGCGATCTGTTCGGGCAGCAGCTTTTTGCGGGTCTCGCTCTTGCCCGTCGGATCGCCGATCTGCGCCGTAAAGTCACCGATGATGAACTGCACCCGCGCACCGATACGCTGAAAAGCCGCCAGCTTGTTGAGCAAAACGGTATGCCCCAGATGCAGATCCGGCGCCGTCGGATCGAAACCGGCCTTGACGGTAAAAGGCTCCCCCGATTCCGCCGCCCTTTCGATCAGCTTTTCTATGCGCTCTTCGTCGATAATTTCCGCGGTACCGCGGCGTACTTCCGCCAATGCTTCGTTCACTGTCATGACCTTCCTCTCAGACGGAGCGGTATGCGTCATCCGTCCGTATAAACTGTATGATATGGATTTTTTGCTCTATTTTAGCGCGCAGGCGATTAATATCCGCTTCCGAACTCTGAAATTCCAGCTCGCAAAGCTGAATGTGTTCCTCTTTTTCTTTCCCCAACTCGATGCTGATGATCTCCGCGCCGAGATTGGCCATATACGTCAGAAACTCCGCCAGCGCGCCTTTGGCGTTTTGCATACTCACGATCATATGGTAATGGTAAATCGTCTCCTGCTTCCAGCGCACGAACAGCATCGGTTCGCCGATCTCGATCAGCTGCGCGGCATGCTGGCACATCTTGTGGTGGATATGGGCCTTGCCGTCGCTGTAGAACGCAACGATCTCGTCGCCGGCTTTGGGATGGCAGCAGAAATCGAATACCACATCGTGGACCGGATGGTTCGAAAACACCTCGATCGAACCGAACACGTAGGGTTTGAGTTTAAAACGGCGCGAAGCGAAGAAGCCGCCGAAACGTCCGTGCGACTTTAGCTCTTTGAGATAATGGTGCAGCACATCGCGCAGATAGTCGATGTCGCGGGCGATCATCCAGGCGTTTTGCAGGCGCTCGTGCGACCGAAGCCATTCACGGATGCGTGTGACATTGAGCTGCATAATCCCCGCCATAATCAGCAGACCCGTCTGGGTATCGATATCACGGATACGGTGCTTGCAGTTGATACGGATATGCTGCTTGGCACGCGAAGTACGTACCGCGTCGACCCAGCTGCAGCGCAACACCGGTTCGTCCGCGGTGATGATACGGACGATATCGCCGTTGTGCAGTTCGGTCAGCAGACTCACCTCCGCCTTGTTTACCAGACAGCTGTTCGCCCGGTCGCCGACTTCCGTGTGAATCGCATAGGCGAAATCCAGCGCCGTTGCGCCGCGCGGCAGCGTAAACGCCTTGCCTTTGGGCGAAAAGACGCTGATATCTTCGCTGTACAGGTCCGTCTTGGCCAGCTCGTAGAAATCCTCGACCGATTCGCCCTGATACTGCAGGTTCTGCAACCAGTCGAGGTTGATCTCGCTGCCGCCGCTCTTGTATTTCCAGTGCGCGGCGACACCGAGTTCGGCCGTATGGTGCATCTCGAAGGTACGGATCTGCACTTCGATGATGGACGTATCGTCGAATACCGACGTGTGCAGGGTCTGATAGCCGTTGTCCTTCGGAATGGCGATATAGTCCTTGAAGCGCGTAGTAAGCGGCTGGAAATTCAGATGCACCAGCCCCAGTACCGTGTAGCACTGGATCGGCTCTCTGACCAGTACCCGGATCGCCAGAAGGTCGAGTACCTCGTCGATACTGATTCCCTTGCGCTGCATTTTGAGATAGATGGAGTAGTCGTGCTTGATCCGGCTGAGAATCTCGAAATCCACCACACGCATGCCGTGTTTTTGCATCAGCCGCGTCACCTTCTGCCGAAAGCCGTTGAGGCGGACCTCCATGTCATGGTGGTGGCTTTTGAGATAGTCGTCGATCTTGCGCTTCTCTTCGGGAAAAACATAGCCGAAACTGAGATCCTCGAGCAGATTCTTCACAAATGAGATTCCGAGACGGTGCGCGATGGGGGCGTAGACCACCAGTGTCTCTTCAGCGATGCGGCGCTGTTTCGCTTCGGGCAGGGCGTCGAGCGTCAGCATGTTGTGCAGACGGTCACAAAGTTTGACCACCAGCACCCGCACATCCCGGATCGAAGCCAGCAGCATCTTTCGGAATGTCAGCGCCGAGACCACCAGTTTTTCGTCCGAATGCGACGGTATCAGCTCCGCATCGCGGATCACGTCGATCTTCGTCAAACCGTGAACCAGATGGGCCACGTCCGCACCGTAGCGTTCCTCCACCTCTTCGATCGTATGATCGGTATCCTCGACGACATCATGCAGCAGCGCCGCGATCACCATCGAATCGTCACCGGTCAGCGACGCGACGATGGCGGCGACGAGGATGGGGTGGACAACGTAAGGTTCGCCGCTTTTGCGCGACTGGTGGGCATGCGCCTCTTTGGCGAACAGCAGGGCGTCTTCGATCCGCTCGTCGAAACCGACATGACGGTGCAGCAGCGCCGTCGCCGTCTCGATGTCGTGAATCGACTGTACCTGCCCGATATCGATATTTTTTGCCATCACAGCTCTTTCATGCGGGGATACCGCCGAAGCGGCAAGGTGCGGGGGGAGAAATTAGTCTTTGGGTTTGAGGCCCTTGATGACGACAAGGCCCTCGGCAATCTCCATCAGCGCCAGATCGGCGGACTTGGTCGTTTTGAGGTCCAGATTCAGCTTGCTCTGCGCGCCGTTTTCCAGCTCTTTCGCCCGCTGCGCGACGGCAATCGCCAGCTGGTAACGGTCGATGTTGGCGGTTTTCAGCGCTTTGGCGGTAATCTCTTCGAGTCTCATATTTGTCATGGTCTTCCTTTATGTTGCTTGGTGGATTTGATGAATGCCGTTACTGTACAATCGAGCAGTTTTCGTGATTGCCGCGAATGATCTCCAGCAGGTTGCCCGGTTTGAACATATCGCAAACGATAATCGGGAGCTTGTTGTCCTTGGCCAGCGCGATGGAGGTATCGTCCATCACCTTGATATGGTCCTTGAGCGCCTGGTCGTACGTCAGCGTGTCGAGCTTGACCGCATCGGGATACTTGTTGGGGTCCTTGTCGTAAACACCGTCGACTTTTGTCGCCTTGATGATCACTTCGGCACCGATCTCGACCGCTCGCAGCGTCGCGGCGGTATCGGTCGTGAAAAACGGATTGCCGGTACCCGCGGCGAAAATGACGACACGCCCTTTCTCCAGATGGCGTACCGCTCGGCGCTGGATATAGGGCTCGGCGATCTGTTCCATCTTGATCGCCGTCTGTACCCGCACTTTCAGCCCGGCGTATTCGCACGCTTCCTGCATCGCGACGGCGTTGATCACCGTCGCGAGCATCCCCATGTAATCCCCGGACGTGCGGCGGATGATACCGTCTTGCGCCGCGGTGACGCCGCGGATGATATTGCCGCCGCCGATGACGAGGCCGACTTCGATTCCCGCGTCGACCAGCGACTTGATCTCCTGAGCGATATACTTGAGAATCTGCGTATCGATACCGTGTCCGGCCTCTCCCGCCAGCGCTTCACCCGAAAACTTTACCAATACCCGTTTCTGGTCCATAATCTTTCGCTCCCTGCACAGGTCCTTTTGTGATCCTTGCACCCGGCAAACGTCACAAAAGCACCTTAGTAAAATCCCGCAATTATATTCAAACATCGCTTTTAGGGAGCTTTACCGTTTCGCCCGCGCCGTTCGTATCAAGCGTCCTTCATCCTCGTACCAAGCGTTTTCGGAAGTTGGGTTATGCTATCATCCCGGCAATTTTTCAGCCCGAGTTTCCGAAGGGGGAACGTTTATGGATTCGCAAACCCGCCGCTCGCTGCTCGAGCGGTATTTTCACACCGTCGATACCGTTATCCTCTCGCGCCAGGACCCGGTGACGGGACTGCTGCCCGCCAGCACCGCCGTCAATGCCCACGGCGACTATACCGACGCCTGGGTACGCGACAATGTCTACAGCATCCTCTGCGTCTGGGGACTGGCGTTGGCGTACCGGCGGCACGATCCCGACGGGGAACGCAGCTACACGCTTTCGCAAAGCGTCGTAAAACTTATGCGGGGACTGCTCGGAGCGATGATGCGGCAGGCCGACCGTGTCGAAGCCTTCAAATATTCGCTCGATCCGCTCGACGCCCTGCATGCCAAATACGGTACATCGACCGCAACCGCCGTCGTCGGCGACGACGAATGGGGACACCTGCAGCTCGATGCCACCTCCTTGTTTTTGCTGATGACCGCACAGATGACCGCCTCGGGGCTGCGGCTGATCTATACCCCGGACGAAGTCGACTTTATCCAGAATCTCGTCCACTATATCAGCCGGGCCTACTGCACACCCGATTACGGTATCTGGGAACGCGGAAACAAGATCAACCGCGGTACCGCCGAGATCAACTGCAGCTCCGTCGGCATGGCCAAAGCCGCACTCGAAGCCCTCGACGGTTTCAATCTTTTCGGCGACGTCGCATCGCACGAAGCCGTCATCCATGTCGTTGCCAGCGACATTTCCCGTGCACGGTTCACCCTGCACAGCCTGCTGCCGCGCGAATCGCTCTCCAAAGAGACCGATGCCGCGCTGCTGTCGGTCATCGGCTATCCCGCCTATGCCGTCGAAAACGAAGCGCTGGCCGAACGTACACGGGAAAAGATTGTCAGAAAACTCGCCGGAAACTACGGCTGCAAACGTTTTTTGCTCGATGGGCACCAAAGCGTGCTTGAAGACAGCTCGCGCCTGCACTACGAGCCCGAGGAACTGCGAAAATTCGAACATATCGAATCCGAATGGCCTCTGTTTTTCACCTATCTTCTGCTCGACGCCCTCATGCGAAACGACGACGAAGCGATCCGCCTCTGGCGACGGAAACTCGCACCGCTCTTTGTCGAAAAAGAGGGTGCCGCCTTGCTTCCGGAACTCTATTATGTCCCCCGGGAAAGTATCGCGGCGGAAAAAGCGGACCCCGGCAGCCGGATCCGGCTGCCCAACGAAAATATCCCGCTCGTCTGGGCGCAAAGCCTCTCGCTGCTGGCGGATATGATGCAAGACGGCCTGCTCGAGGCCGAAGATATCGACCCGCTGCACCGCCGGCGGCGAATCGGATACGAACGTAGAACCGTTCCGCTGGTACCGATCCTGGCCGAAAGCCCCGCCGTCGCCCGGCGCCTTCGCGACCTTGGCATCACGGCCGAAACCGCCGAAGAGGTCGCTCCGCTGCAGCTTTCGTATGCCTCGGAACTGACACGGCTGCATACACGGATCGGCCAAAACGGCAAACTGGGCCTGACAGGGCGTCCGCCGCTGCTGACCCGGACCGTGACGACGGCGCGTCTGTACCTTCTGGGAACGAAACGGATCCTTTTTCTCCCCTATCATTTCAATCCGAAATCGTTCTACTTCGGCTACGACAACACCCTCTTGGTCGAGCATTTCCGCTCCTCGCTGCGGTTTCTCGCCGAAAACTGGGACCAGAACGGCCGTCCCCTCATGCCGTTCTTCGTCACGGAGGAGATGCTTTCCGACGACACCCGGGAAACGGTGGAGGCCCTGCTTCACGAGCTCCATTCGGACCGCTGCGGCGATATCCCCGTACAAAACGGACCCCTGCATATCCTGCTGCATGCCGCCGCCGTCGAACGCTTCGCACGCCTCGGAGATTTCAAGCCCGCACCGCTGAAGCCGTCTCCCGAACCTCCCTGCTGCGACAGCGGTACCGAAACAACCCGACACGGCATACCGCTGACACGCCCTCAGCTCGAGGCACTTGCCGCGCACGATGAGCGTTTTCTCGCCCGGCGGATGCTCGGCAGCCCCAACCGCTGCGAACGGCTTCAAGCGCTGCTGCTTTTACGGCAGCGTTTCGGAGACGACTGGGAAGTCAGCCCCGGGACCCCGCTTGCCGCAGCGGCGGAACAGCTCTATACCAATGCCGCCGCCTGCCGCGACTGGGCCGTCGTCCGCCGTACTGCCGAAATCACCGGTAAATACGACGGGCGCCTCGAGGATGTCCTGCTCGATATCGTCGTGCGCCAAAAACGCCTGGCCGTGGGACGGGCCTATTCCGAACAAGCGACATTCAGCCGGCCGTTCGAAAACGCCTTCATCGTCAGAACCATCGGCGAATTTTGCGGCAACAACACCGCCGAACGTGTCCTGACCGAGGAGATCGTCCTGCATCTGGGGCACCTCATCCGCAACCGGCCGGAACTGTTCGACGGAATGCTGACACTGCGGACCTGGTATTTCGTCCAGCTGCTCGTCGGGCAGATCGGACGCGAAAGCGATCTGCCGCTCGGTGAAGCCTACGAACGGCTGCTGACACTGGCCCCCAGCGAAATCTACCGGCGGCTGCGTTCCATCCTCGAAACGTTTTCGACTGAAAGCGCCCGGCTGCTCGCCGCTGAAAATCTGCACGGCTCCGGGCTCGGCGCTCCCGAATCCCTCAGAAACGTCCCCCGAATCACGGCACCCGGCGAAAACGGGGACTGGATGCAGTGGCGAAGCCGCAGCGGCCTGATCGGCAAACTCCCCGCACGTTTCTACAAAGATGTCTGGTACATGCTCCAGCAGTGCCGCGGTCTGGTGATCGGCGACAAATACGATACCGGCAACCGCATCGGCGCCGAGCAGACCCTCGACACCACCGCGGGCGAACAAAACTTCGCCCTGCGTGTCGATACGTTGCTGCAGGGCATCGACGCCCCGGAATACCGGCAGCTTAACATCGAGGCGCTTGAAAGCCTCTCGTGGCTGCTGCGGCAGAATCCGCAGCTTCGGATCGAGGATGATCTCGTGATGGACGTGCTCATCGGCCATGCGGTCCGCATCGCATGGGAAACAAAGCACGGCGGAACCGATTACAACGAACAGCGTGCCCGGGCATGGGAAGCGTTCTACCGCACCCCGCCCCGCGAGACCGAGACAGCATTCAAAGAGGCGTTCCTTTTTCTGCTCGGTGCCGCATCGGAATCGCAAAAGGAGTTTTCATGATACTTGCAGGCGACATCGGCGGGACCAAAACCGTCCTGGCACTTTATACACG
>JALWNV010000302.1 GCA_027083665.1 Helicobacteraceae bacterium | reverse complement strand
CCCTTATATCCTGAGTAGGTTGGATAAAACTTCTTCCTACATAGTGGTTTCTTATTAGTCCTATCTCAAGGGGTATTCCACTTTCTTCCGAATACCCTTTAGCCGCCAGGAGCCCAGAGTCTAAAACAGGTACAACATAATCAGCATCTATAGGATACTCTTTAGCAAGATTTTTTCCCATTTCTTTTCTAATTCCGTAAACCCAATCATTAAAAATCTTACTATCAGGACGGGCAAAATATACGTATTCAAAGATACATTTTGTAGGTTTTTCTGTATGCTCAAATGGATAGTAGGAGCGAAGCCCTGCATCATCTATAACAAGTACTTCTCCGGGATTTATATCCCTAAGATATTCTGCATCCACAATATCCAGTGCACAGGTCTCAGATGCCACAAAATAGCTACCACTCCTGTTTTTTCCAAGTACAAGGGGTCTAAAGCCGTGGGGGTCTCTTACAGCTATAAGCTGTCTTTCCCTGAGTATAACAAGGGAGTATGCTCCTTTAACTTTTCTCATAGCATCAAATATTAGAGGAATAAAATCCCTATCATTTTTATGAAGCATTATATGAGACGGTGGTGGCTCTTTGGATTTTGCTATTAGATGTATAAAAACTTCCGTATCGGAAGTAGACCTGAATATAGCTCCTCCTTTTTCAAGTTCCAGTCTAATTTCATCAGCATTTACAAGATTACCATTATGGGCTATAGCAAAAGAACCCCCGTAAAAATGTGCAAAAAATGGCTGAATATTCTTTGGATTACTACCGCCGGCAGTAGAGTATCTTACATGACCTATAGCTATATCACCTTTTAGCTCTTTTAAGTCATCTT
This sequence comes from Helicobacteraceae bacterium, assembly GCA_027083665.1. Lineage (GTDB taxonomy): Bacteria > Campylobacterota > Campylobacteria > Campylobacterales > Sulfurimonadaceae > Thiomicrolovo. The sequence continues at coordinate 1,486 of JALWNV010000302.1, read as the reverse complement.
CCTTTATAGCTTTTGTTACAAGTCCTTCCCCAAGTTTCAGATTAATATCATAGCCGTCTGATACCGCTATACCAGCAGATTCCTGTCCTCTATGTTGGAGTGCATGTAATCCAAGGTAAGTCAAATATGCCGCTGATTTATGGTCAAATACCCCGAAAACTCCGCACATTTCTTACAAAAACCTCTTCATTAAAATTTCAGACTATTAATATATTCCAGTTTACACATATTACTCTATTGTCTGAACCCATTTTCTAAGAAGGTGTCCTTTATTCCATATTTTAACCTCAGGATGTTTCATACCACTACCGGTTATTAATATCTCCTGTGTCCAGAACTCAATATCAATTACATCTGCATTAAAGTCCTTTATTGTATAATGCTCAAATCTATCAGTAGCATCTATAACCTTAACTTCTTTCCCTGTACTGTAAGCAAGTTTATCATTTTCAATTGAGAGGTTAGCAGCTAAAACAGGTTTGTTTATTTTGTATGATGTAATAATGTGAAGGTCTTTGTTTAAAAGATGTATCCAACCATCTTTAGATGACGTGATAATAAAACTTCCATCTTTAGATATTTCAAGTCTTGTGATAGTGTCATTATGAATTTTTTTTGAAAGAATTTGTTTGCCTGTATTACTGTTTATAGCATAAACTTTTCCTGACGAGGTTGATATAAATATTCTGTCGTCGAACCTTTTTATATCTGTGAGCTTAGAATCATCAATATTTTCTTTGAAAACTTTCTTATCTTTAATATTCAAGGTATAAAGATTTCCTTTATCATCTATCATAAAGAGATTCTTCTTATCTTTACTAAAGGCAACGCCAGTTATGTTCGCATAATGAACCTCAGAATAAACAGGCATCAGTGTAGTAGAATCCCATATCAGTATTTTTGTTGCACTCTTTGTTTTGTCTTGCAGTAAATATTTTAAAGCCTTTATAGGTTTTACTCCTGCTATAAGCTTGTTATCATCCGATATATCAAAGTTTATAAACTTATCAAAGTTCCTAACGTCTTGGGGGTCATAAACGGATATATGTGGTTTTAGGTCTTCTAAATCCCATAGATAAATCCCACCTTTTCCAAGGGTTATAAGATACTTGTAATCTTTTGTAAATTCTATAGGAGCATAAGCCTGTATTGGTGGTAATTGAACATCTGTTAGATTATATATAATCTTCTTTTCTTCCCCCTTTTTTACAAAAAACTTAAATTCATCTTCATAGACACCTTTTACCACTTTAACTTTATGTGTTCCTTCATCAAGCTCTAATGTAGCAGGCACTTTTACAGTTTTCCCATCTACTATTAATGTAGCATCAGGCGGGTTTGTATAAAAATGGACTACAGCCTTTTCAAGGTTAACAAATAGCTTAGTTATTTTTCTGTATTCTATTTTTACTTTTCTTGAAGCTCCTACAGCACCGTGTTTAAACACAAGCAGATGTTCCCCCGGGTCTAATTTGACACGTAAAGG
>JALWNV010000301.1 GCA_027083665.1 Helicobacteraceae bacterium | reverse complement strand
CTTCAGTACCCGCTCGACCTCGCCGCCGAAGTCGGCGTGGCCGGGCGTGTCGATGATGTTGATCTTATGGTCTTTGTAGCGGATCGCCGTGTTTTTCGAGAGAATGGTGATCCCGCGCTCTTTTTCGAGCGCATTGGAGTCCATCGCACGCTCTTCGACGTGCTCGTGGGACGTAAACGTGCCCGACTGCTGCAGCAGTCCGTCGACGAGAGTGGTTTTGCCGTGGTCGACGTGCGCGATGACGGCGATATTTCTGATCTTTTGCAAAAAGGGTCCTTCCGGTGCCGCAAAAAAAGCGGCGGATAAAATTTTCGCGATTATACCCGAAAAGTCATTAATCTTAAGGAAAATTAAGCGGTTTCAAAGTTGCTTGCGGATGTGTGTATCGTTCGGTGATTTGTCTTATCTCCTCACTACAGTTTGCCGTAAAGCTCGTTGTAAAGCGACAACGCGAAGCGGTCGCTCATCGACGCGATATAGTCGGCAACCACCCGGTGCAAGGCACGGTTGCCAAGCTGTTGACGGAAATAGCGCGGCAGCATCTTCGGCTCCTCCGTCAGCGCCCCGTAAAGCCCCCGGATCGCCTGTTTGCCGGCATACATGCGGCGCACGATCTGTTTGTGCTGATAAAGCTCGGCAAACAGCAGTTTCTTGAGTTTCTTGATCTGTGTTTCAAGTTCCGGTTCGAATCCCACCGGCAGTGCGGCGGTGCTTTCAAGCCTGCCGTATCCGGCTCCGGCGACTTTCGAACGCGAATAGTTCAGGATCGAATAGACCAGGTGATTAATAAAATGCGACGTGAAACGGTAGCGGAACATCTCGTCCTCCCGGACATCGATCCCCTCTTCTTCGACTTTTTCCAGGATAGTCCGGATCAGTTCGCTTTCGCGCAGGCGCTCGAACGAGATCAGTCCCGAATGCACCCCGTCGTCGATATCGTGGCTCATATAGGCGATCTCGTCGGCACGGTCGACAATCATCGCCTCGACGGAAGGGTGGACATCCAGCTCGAATGCCTCGTCGATCCACTCGGGCAAAAACGGCTTTCGGTACGGATAAGAGTGCTTCAAAATCCCCTCGAGCGTGGCAAAGGTCAGATTCAGTCCGTCAAAATCACGATAGCGCTTCTCCAGCAGCGTCACGACGCGAAAACTCTGAAAATTGTGTTCGAAGCCGTTGCTGTGCCCGTCGGCTTTGAGGCATTCATCCAGCGTATCGCCGCCGACGTGACCGAACGGCGTGTGCCCCAGGTCGTGCGCCAGCGCAATCGCTTCGGCCAGCGGTTCGCGCAGGCCGAGATCGGCGGTGATCGAACGCGCGATCTGGCTCACCTCGATAGAGTGCGTCAGCCGGGTACGGAAAAAGTCGCCCTCCTGATTTAAAAACACCTGGGTCTTGTATTCGAGTTTGCGGAAACTGCCCGAGTGGATAATCCGGTCGCGGTCGCGTGCGAACGGCGATCGGAAATCGTCGTCGATACCGAAAAAGCGCTGATCGGGTCTCATTCGGTGATCTTGTAGCCTTTTTTCTCCAGGCACTCTATGCATTCGGGCTCGACCTCTTTCGGGAACGAGGCTTTCTGTGCGGCTTCCTGTTCCTGCGGCCCGTAAAAACGGCATTCGCGCAGATCCCGGTCGATCCGCTGCTGATCATAACCGGCGGGGCACATCATTCCGCCGACGCGGACATGCTTCCCGGAACATCCCGCCAGCAGTATCGTCACCGCCGCCGCTATGGTCACACTTCGCATCAGATCTCCCTCTTGTAGTCTTCAAATTCGAGTTTCCACACTTTGACACCGCAAAAATGGTCCCCCTCCGGGCAGGTCGGCCGGATTTTCATCAGGAAGCGTGTCGTGCACGGCGGCAGAAACGCCTCGGCACCCGCGACACCCATCGCCCGCAGCTGCCTTGCCTGCTCGTAGACGATATCGAAAATCTCCTCTTGCGCGTTATAACACAGACGCATCTGCGCCTTGTGGTGAAACGACGTGAAATCGTTGCGCTCGGCCAGTTCGATCTCGTGGGCATTGGGCAGCGCATAGACCGCTTCACCGAAGCCCAGTGCCGCCGACTCTTGTTCGAAAAAATCGTAAGCGTCTTCCATCGCACGCCGATACCGCTTCAGCGCTTTTTCGTTTTTCGCGACGATCGGCGGGATATAGTAGCGGCGTCCGTAGATCGACTCAAGTGCCGGGCGTATCGCCGGGGAACGGCGGTGGCGCTGATTCTGCGCGTCGGCGGAGAGCGAAAGCCGGATATAGCTGCTGAAGCCTCCGAGTACCCCGCTGTCAGGCAGCATTTGCGAATAGCGCAGCACCTCCGCATA
>JALWNV010000300.1 GCA_027083665.1 Helicobacteraceae bacterium | reverse complement strand
CACATCGAAAACAGAACGCATTCAATCTCATCAGTGAAAACTTGCAGTTGTCGGCTTTGGATTCACCTTTTCGTGCAGTTTCTTTGCGTGTACTGCCTCGGGTGGAATTTCTATTTCCTGATTTGGGTTTAAAATAGTTAAAAATGCTGATATTCGTTCACTAACTCAACTTCGACGACCATGCGGATTATATTTATTACTCCACCGGGAAACATATACAATGTTTCCCGGTGGAGTAATAATGGTCTGATCGTCAAAAACCGGACAATAAGCTCCGGTGGCTTATAATATACAGATGAAGCATTTATCAGTTGTCGCCTCTATCCTCTTTCTATTGACTCTATCCGCACAGGCAATAGCGTTCCCCGCATATAACGTTTCACATATCGCGGACGAAGCGGATCTCCTGACACCGCAGCAGGAGAGTCGGCTGCGAAGCCGACTGGAATCATTTGAAACCAATACTTCTTTCGCCTTGGCTCTGGCGACGGTCAAAAGTCTCCAGGGATTATCGGAAAGAACCTACGCGCAGGAACTGCTTGAGCGCTGGCAGGAAGCGGGCAGGGTGGACTTGCTGTTGTTGGTGGCACCGCTTGAACGAAAGGTTCGTCTGCAGGCTGACGCCAATATCCGGGCGCTGTTGTCGCATCAGGATTTTCAGGCAGTGATCGACAACGATATCCTTCCGTTTTTCAAACGGGGCGATTATGCCGGCGGGATTATGAGCGGGATGCGTGCGTGTATGCGAAAAATAAGAACGGCTCAGGCTGTCGCGCCGTTAGACGAGGAGATCCGCGGCGTGTTCGCCGATGCACTCAAGACATTGCTGAAGGTTGTTTTAACCGCGCTAATTTTGATCGTGATTGTTTTTCGGTTTCTGCCGACGGAGAGCTACTTTATCAAAAGCGCAACGGCAGCCGCTGTTTTCGGTGTGGTCGTCTTTGTCTTTTTCGGGGAGCTGAAAACGGCGATGAGCGTGTTTGCCGTGATTTTTCTCGTCATGTTTTTCGGCACGAATTACTATTTTGGTGACACCTATTTCGGCGGAGGCGGAGACGGCGGCGACAGCGGCGGTGCCTCGGGTGAATGGTAGTGCCGCTTTTCAGGCGCAGGCTGTCATTAAAAAGACGGGAAAATCACCGTGGCTCTTGCGGATAGTCAGGACCGTATCGAAACCGATTTGTGAAAATCCGGCAGCTTTCGCCGTCTCCCGCAGTGTGTCTCTGTCAAATCCGAAATGAAACACACCCTCGTTGCCGCGCGTATGGAAACTGCCGTCCTCTTTGTCAAGATCGGCGAGGGCGATAAAGCCGCCGGGGCGGAGATGCTCGTACAAGGCGGCAAGAAACGCTGCGGTATCTTCGACATGGTGCATCGCCATCGAGCTGATGATGCCGTCAAATTTCCGATTCAGAGGCATTTTTGTGATGTCGCGGCAGGCGGTTTCGATGCGCTGCCCGGGTGTGCTTTTTCTTTGGAGGACTTCGAGCATTTTCGCTGAGGTGTCCACGGCGGTAAGCGAGCGGACATGCGGAAGAATCCGGTAGGTCAGAAGGCCGGTACCCGCACCGAAATCGAGGAGCTCCATCGTGTCATGGAGCGGAATATTGCGGCGGATGGCTGTAGCCGTTTCCGCCGCGATCTGCTGACGCATATCGCCTTTGTCCGATTCGGCGGCAGCGGTGTCGCAACGCGACATCAGAGGTCTTTGGCGTTGCGAAGCTCCGCGATCTCCGTTTCGACCATCTCGTCGATCATTTTCGTGTAGAGTTCGGCGATGAGATTGGGGGAGAGGTCGAGGTCGAGCGCTTTGCGGCGCAGGCGCTGGATCACGGCGTCGATACGCTCGGGCGCTTTGACTTCGTCGACGCTCTCTTTGAATTTGGCGGCCTGTTTGATGTAATCGTTGCGTTTGGCGATCAGCTCGACGATCTGATCGTCGAGTTTGTCGATCTCGTCGCGCACTTCCTGCAGTGAATGGCACTCTTTCATCGGGTCGCTCCTTGCTGTTTGGATACGGTCATTTTACCGCTGCTTATTTAAACCACCCTTTGACTTTTTCAAACGCCGATTCGAAAACGCTCTCATGCGGTTTGGACTCGATGCCGAAGCTCTCCTGCAGCTCTTCGAGCAGCTTTTTCTGCTCGTCGTTGAGCTTTTTGGGATAGACCAGTCTGATCTGTGCGATCAGGCTGCCTTTGCCGTGGCCGTGGACATCCTCGACCCCCTCGCCGCGGAAACGGAACTGCTGTTTGTCGCGCGTGCCCTGATCGAGCTGCAGCTGCAGCTCGCCGGTAAGCGAGGGAATGGTGATCGTCTCACCGAGAATGGCC
>JALWNV010000299.1 GCA_027083665.1 Helicobacteraceae bacterium | reverse complement strand
TGCGAAAGTATAGCCGTATAAGCTTATATTTTACTGAATTTAAGTCATTTGTAAGAATTTGGCTCGGCTCCGTACCGCGCTTTCGGGTCAATGTTGGCCGCACAGCCCGTCACCGACCCGGAATCACGTCACCTCCACCAGCTCCACCCCCTCGTCAAGCACATAGCAAAGGTACCCCTCCACCGGCATCTGCGTAATCGCTCTTACCGCCTTGAGATAGAAAGCCACCTGTTTGCGGTGCTCCGCCCGGCGGATCCGTGCGCTTTTGTAGTCGATAACGACCCAGCGGTCCTCGTGACGCACCAGCACGTCGAGGTAACGCAGTTCTCCCCCGTAGCTCAGCGGCTGCTCTTTCATCACCGTCGCGTCGCACAGCGCGAGAAACTTCGGATGCTCCAGCAGTCGCGCAATGCGGGTACGGATGGACGCCAGCGCCGTCTCGCCCAGTACGGCGCCGTAGCGGTTCGCCGCGGCCGTCATCGCCGCCGCGAGGGCATCGGGGTCGAAACGCTCGATCATCTCCAGCGCGTAATGCAGCGCAAGCCCGTAGGTGACGGCGTAAGTGTCTTCCGCCTCCGCAGGACTTTCGACTGTCACGATCTCCTTCTGCCGTCCGAGCACGAGCGGGGCGTATTCGATCGCTTCCTGAGGTGCGACAGGCGGCTGCGGCGGTGTTTCGACACGTTCGGTCCCCTGCCGCATTGCGGAAAGTTCCAGTATCGTGAATTTCGAATCTTTGGGCTTTTGGATAACGTAGAGGTTTTCGCGTGCACGGGTGAACGCCACGTACAGCGCGTTGAGGGCGTCGTCGTGCGCCAGCGCCGCTTCACGTTCGAGCACCCCGGCATACGCCGCGTCGAGCTCTTTGCGGTGATACTGGCGGAGATAGAGGTTTTTCAGCCGGACACCGTCGTAGTCGTAAAGGATGGGCGAAGTGTCCGCACGGGTTTTCCCCAACCGGTCGAGCACGATGACGTAGGGGTATTCGAGGCCTTTGGATTTGTGCACCGTCAGAACGCGCACCCCGTGCGTCTCGGCACTGACCGCCTTGGTCTCGAGCCGCTCATATTCGAACAGAAACGACTCCATATCCCCGTAGCGTTCGAGCGCTTCGACAAAGCGCACGACATTCAGGTCCCCGTCGAACAGCCCGTAGCGCGCGATCAGCGCACTCGCGGCGTCGGCGACACCGCCGCGGCCGATCTGCATCCTCGGCAGTTCCTGCATCTCGATGTCCGCCAGCGCGCAGAAGTTCCGCGCATAGATGTCCTCGCCGAAATAGCAGTACTTGAGATACTCGATGACGGCGCGTACCCGTTTTTGGCTGATCAGTTTCGCGGTCGTTTCCGTCACGACATCGATCCCCTCGCACGAGAGCGCTTCGCGTACCGCCTCGCCGTCTTTGTTCGTCGCGGTCAGCACGGCGATATCACTGACGCGCGCACCCAGTTCCCGCAACCGTTTCACCGTCTGCACCATCGTCTCGAGCGGTGCTTCGCTCTCCGTCACCTCGACATAGCCTTCGCGTGCCGAGGGTTTGACCTGCTGGTCTTCGTATCCGTCCATACGACGGCGGAAGACCTCGTTGACGAAGGTTACGACGGCCCGACTGCTGCGGTAGTTCGTCCGCAGCGAATCCACCTTCAGCCCGTACGCGTCGATCACCGCGCCGAAAAGCGCCTTGGTCCCGCCGCGGAAGCGGTAGATGGACTGTTTGACGTCGCCGACGAGAAAAAAGGAGCGGTGCTCGCGCACCCCGCTTCCCGAGACCATCTCGTCCACCAGCGGCCGCAGAATCTCGAACTGAAGCACCGACGTATCCTGAAACTCATCAAGCAGCAGGTGCGAGATGCGGCTGTCGAGCCGAAAGTAGAGAAAATCGCTGTCGATACGCTCTTTGAGCAGATAGTGCACCAGTACCGTGATGTCGTCGAAGCCCAGCTCGTTGTCCTCTTTGGCGACGGTCAGCTTCGCAGCCCGGTACAGCTCCAGCAGCTCGAACAGATGGGCGAAGAAGGTTTGCTCTTTGGCGCGCATGTAGCTGCGGACCGCCTCCTGAAGGCGCTGCAAAACGGCATCCATCTGCGGCGTAAAGACCTTTTTGAAGTCCCAGTAGTTCAGTGAGGGCTTGACCACCCAGGTTTTGGCGATCAGCGCATCGATATCGGCGGCCTCGAGCACTTTCGCCGCCCGGGCCGACAGCGGCAGCCCCTCAAACAGCGCTCTGAGTTCGCGGTAGCGCCGCATCACCTGTTCTTCCCGGGCCGCCGTGCCCGTGTTTTCAAAGACAAGGCCTTTGAGTTCGGGCGCTTTGGCGTAGAGCATGTCGAGCAGGCCGAAAATATCGGCAAGGCGTCTGGTACTCAGCAGCGCCATATTGACCAGCGTCGCCTCCTTGCCCTCGATCGCGCACAGCCGCAGGAAGCGCGCCGTCACCTTGAGCGCATGCTGGGCTTCATAGGTGCCGAAGTCGGGCATGATCCCCGCGTGCAGCGCGAACTTGCGCAGGATTTTGGCGAAGAAACTGTCGAGTGTCATCACCTTCGTATCGGCCGCCAGCACCTGCGCCAGTACCGCGTCGCGCCGATCAAGAACCGCGTCGCGCGTCAGACCGGCCAGATCGCAGATCGCTTCGAGTTCCGCACGGTTTTCGAGCGCGACCAGCGTATCGATGATCCGCTCCTGCATCTCGCCGGCGGCCTTGTTCGTAAAGGTCAGCGCCAGGATCTCGTCGGCCTTTTCGCCCAGAAACAGCAGCGTAAGATAGCGCACGACCAGGCTGAAAGTCTTGCCGCTGCCGGCACTGGCCATCAGCGCTTCGAACGGGACGAATCCGCTCATGCCTCCTCCCTTGCGCACAGCGCGGCGTACGGACAGTACCGGCAGCGCTGTAATTCGTCGGTGCGTTCGAAAACGAACCGTTTCGTCTGCCGCAGCGCCTGCAGATGTTCGTCCAGCCGCTGTAATTTCTGCTCCATGACCTGCTCTTTGACGATCTCGCCTTTGTTCAGGTCGTAGTAGCCGCAGAAGTCCACCTCGCCCGTCTGCGACGCGAGCAGATAGTAAAACTCCAGCTGAAAATCGGTCGCTTTCTCGAGAGTTTTTTCGGTATAGAGGGGGTATTTGCCGCTTTTATAGTCAAGTACCTGCAGACCCTGCGGACCCGTGTCGATCCGGTCGATCTGTCCCTCGATCCTCAGCCCTGCATACGGCATCGACAGCTTCTTTTCGCATGCGGCCACCCGCACCTCGCGAAAACGTCCGATTTCATGTTCAAAAAACGGTTCGAGGCGCTTGAGCCACAGCTGCTGCAAAAAACGTTCGAGTTCGCTTTCGCCGCTGTGATACGCCAGCGCCTGTGCGACGGCCGCTCTAAGCCCGGCTGCCTCCGTGAAACGGTCGCGTTCACGGTAGACGTCGCGCAGCGCGTCGTGCAGGGCATTTCCCATCTCGTACTCCTCGGGCATCTCGCGCGGCAGCCGGTGCTCGCGGACCCCCTCGACATAGCGGTGATAGAACTTGCGACGGCACTCCAGGAAGGTTTTCAGCGCCGTCGCCGACAGCGGCCGCGCGCCGAAATCGTATTCGCACTCGATTTCAGGCACTTCCCTCAGCCGTGACGCCTGTCTCTCATACAGGATCTGCGCCCAGGCGTCATCGCCGTGGCGCCGCCGTACCGGCAGCTTCAGCTCTTTCATAAAGCGACTCGGCAGCACCGTCTCGCTCTCGACAAAACTCACGGCCACCTTTTGCGCCCGGCTGATGAGCTGATAGTAGAAGAGCTTCTGCAGTGCCTGGCGTTCACGCGTCCCCGGCAGTCCCGCCCGCTCGCGGACGGCGGAGTTGATAAACAGGTCCTTGTCACTTTTGTGCGGCACGTAGGCTTCGTTGAAATCGACGATCACTACCCCGTCGAACGTACAGGCACGGGTTTCGAGCACCCCCATCACCGTCACTTTCCCGCCGCGAACATCGTCGAGGCGTTCCTCCTTGAGGCGGTTGACGAACAGGTGCAGCAGCGTCCGCAGCGTCGCCCTGCCTACGGCGGGCAGCAGTTTTTCGAAATGAAACAGCGCCGCTTCCACGATGCCGCGTACCGTTTCCGACGGCTCCTCTTCGAGCAGCGTCCGCACGGCCGTGACGAATGTCTCCCAGTCAGCCGCGGCGGAATAAGCCCTGACGAACCGCTGCGGCGCTTTCTCGTACACCCGCTGCAGCCGCATCGCGTTTTCGACGCCGGGATTTTCCGCATACGCCATCAGCGCTTCGCAGACGGTGACGAAACGGCTGTGCGCCAGCGGTTCACCCATCGCGAAATTGAAGTTCCCCTCGGTATCGAAACGGCGCAGCATCGGCGCGAAGCCCTCGTCGGGCAGAACGACCGCGATACGTTCGGGATCGATCCCGCCGCGTACCATGTCATAGACCTGCTGCTTGACAAATGCCGCCTGCAGCATCCGCTCCGAAAGCGGTGTGCATTCGACCTCAGGTCGGCGCACAATCGGCTCGCTTTCAAGCAGCCTGTGCGCCGTCAGGTCGATCGTGTAGCGCCTGCCCTGCGGCACCTCGATCCCCATGGCGGCGAACTTCTCCTGCATCTTCGTATTGAAGCGGTGTGATTCGAACAGCAGCTGTACCGGCACGATCCCCGCGATTTCGGCAAGGATCTTCAGTTCGAAATTGGTCAGGTACCCTTCCGCCTCGATTTTCAGACCCTCCAGTGTCCGTATCCATCCGGTGTTGATCGTATAGATTTCGGGCAGAAACACGGGATCGAGGATCTTACGCTGCATACAGATATCACGGTAGCGCTGCCGCAGTGTCGCGAGGATTTGGATATGCTCCGCAAAATCGCCGTACGTATCGGCGGCGTCAAGCGCGCTGATATCGACCAGCTCTCCGGCGAGCTCTTCGAAAAAACGAAACAGATAAGCGGCATTGCGGGTGAAGGTAAAGAAATTCCGCTCGATCTGAAGATGACTAAACGCCGAGAAATCCGCGGCCTCAAGCAGTGCGAGTGTCCGTGTGTCGCGGTCGACTTTGAAAAACCCCTCTGCCACGACCGCACGGTTCATCAGTTCGCCCATCGTCATATAGCGCGGCACGAATCCGTTGCGGTCACGATGGTGAAGAAGGTGCTGCCGGATGGCACGCGAAGTCGGAAATACTGTCGTCACGCTCATACTTTTTACAAAGTATAGCGTGAAGCGGCTAAAGGAGCGACAAATCCGTCAGTTTGTCAATATTCAAAAACGTTGGGGTAGCGCGTATCGGCTTTAAGGTTGAGATAGCGCTGTTCGCCGCCGGCCCTGATATCAACGAGGATATCCCATCGCCCCGGTTTCGGAAGCTGTGTCTCTTCAAACGTATAGACACCCTGCTCGACATTGTCGATCGAAAGGGTTTTATCATACGCATGCGTTCCGGGACGCGTGAGCCTCAGAGTCAGATTGGCATCATCGACGGGTGTTCCGTCTTTTTCCGTAATTTTGAGTTTGACGACCGCTTTGTTCGGCGTAAAGGTTTCAGTGACGTACTCGACATCATATTTTTTGTTGAAAGCGATCTTCGCTTTAATGATACGGTTGACGTCATGATCGAAGTGATGATAATCCTGCATATCGAGATCGCTGAGCTGTACCGGATTGTTGATTGCGATTTTCACCGTCCAGTAGCTCAACGCCACGACGCCGAGGATACTTCCGACAATGATCCAGGGCCATTTCTTCCCCGGGTTGCTACTTTTTGCCATCGGCTTTTGCCTTTTTGATTTTATTTCTTATAAGTATTATAAGAGCGTACAGAATAATGCCATAAAAGACCAAACGCAAAATATCCAAAAAGTACTTACTTCCGTTTCCTGCGGATGCGCTAAGTTTCACCCCTTTAGACACCGCAATCTGATCGGCGATGTCCGTATAGCCGTTGTACATGGCGACGGCGTATTTCTCGACGATATCCTTCCCTTTGGCCTTTTCAGCCAAAATCGGTAAAATCGTCCCGCCGTAATTACCGAAAACTTCCTTGAAATCGTCCCAGCTGCGGGCAAACATGACCGCGCTGACAACCGCACCGATGAAGGTGGCGCTTGGGCTGAGTATCTGTTTCTTGTCAAAATCCTTATATAACGATTTCGGACGGGCAAAAATATCGACTTTTTTCTGCAGTTCGGCAAAGGTCAAAACTACAAAATGCTTGTGCAACTGAGGCGCGAGCGACTTTTCATAGTCGGCAATACTCTGATTGTTCTCGAGGTCCCGTATCATGACAAGATAAAGCGAAACTCCCGTTTTATCGTAAAGTTCCTCTCCGATCCGGTTGATCTCGTCGGCGAACTTCTCGTGTCCGACAACATCGTCTTTATATAAAAATTCAGCATGAAGTGAGAAAGCAAATACAACGGAAAGTGTGAGGGCCGCAAGCCCTCGCGTAAAGATCAATTAAGTTTCCTTAACCGACGTAGAGGTGGTTCGGTGTCAGTACCGACCAAAGTGTCACGGCGGCACTGACGACGAGCAGTGCGGTGATGATAAAGTTCATATCAAATTTCATCTCGTCTCCTTAGTTCACGATAACGCGGTGTGCAGCGTTGTTCTTGTCGATCATCTTGAGCGAATTCGCATCTTTGATGATATAGAACTTGTCCGCGTTGTTTTGCTGTGCGCTGATCCCCCAGACCGTCAGACCGGCCAGGATACTCAGCAGCAGCGCCGTCGCGATCAGCATCCCGGTGATGCCGTCGAGTGCGAAGATACTTCTGTTCGTATTTTCTGCCATGTTGAACTCCTTATTCGCTCAGGCTGGTGATGTAATGGCCCAGCGCATCTTTTTGAACGTCGGTCAGGTTGTTGAACGCCGGCATATGGCCGATCGCACCTTTTTTACCGTTATTCAGGACGTTGACAACCAGTTCCGGCGTAAATCCGGCGATATCCGGAGCGACATACGGCTGGCCTTTTCCGTCAGGACCGTGGCAAGCGGCACAGGTACCCGCAAAGATCTCCGCGCCGTCGCCTTTCATGCCGTTAGCGACATAATTGGCGACCGTATCGATCTCGGCATCGGTAATGAGCGCGTTGGTATTGGCATTGAACAGGCCGTTGCGGTCAGGCATCGGCATCTCCGTCCCGAGCAGGTGATTGTTCGAGCCGTGCTCGACAACGTATTTGACCGTTTTCGCCGAAACGCGGCGGTTCAGGTCTGCCGCTTTGCCGTCGATACCGTCCGCGTTGATCCCGTGACAAGGTGCACAGTTGACCAGGAAAATCGATTCGCCCATCTCCGTTTTCGTCGCATCGTCCATATTGGCGAACTGTGCATTGAATTTCGCATCATGCGCCGCGACCTCTTCGTTGTATTCGCCGATCTGCGAATAGGCGTTGACCGGATAGCCGGCGATAAAGTACCAGATCGCCCAGACAGTTACGCCCATAAAAAGAACGGCCCAGCCGATCGGCAATTCGTTTTTATACTCGCCGATACCGTCCCAGTTCTCTTCCGCCAGTTCTCCCGTCGCCTTGTCCGTCTGCATCTGACGGACATATTTCACGACAACAAAAATCGTAATCGCCGCCAGCGCCAGGGCACCGGCAACCGCAAGTGTATTGACAATATCGCCGCCCAGACCGCCTTTGGTCATTCCGATGGCAAGGTATGTCGCACCGGCCAGTATTATCATCGCGATAATACCGGTCAAGGTTACCTTATTCATTTACGTCTCCTTTTTTTTTCTCATCCTTCGAAACTGTTTCGACAGGTTGATCTGTTATTTCGTCGTTAAGCGCCATATCCGCGTACTTTTCGTAATTGCGCTTCCCCTTCTTCTCACTGCTGTAGAGATGGTAGATGTAGGCATAGAGCACTACTACCAGGAAGACCGTGAAGAAAAAGTAGCCATACGCCGAAAAAGTAGTGACATCCACGCTTCCGTTCCTTATTTCAAGCCGTTGAGATATGCGATCAGTGCGACGATCTCCGGAATCTGACCGTTGGCAACCATGTCCTTGACATCCTGATCTTTCATATCCGCCGCGATCCGCTTGGCTTCCGCCAGTGCATCCGCTTTTGCCCCGTCAAGCGAGTCCGCCAGTTTGACCATGGTGGTACCGCCGTCTTTGGTCGGAATCTCTTTGTTGTAAGGAACGTTGAATACCTTCTTGACTGTCAGCTGCTCCGCATAGGCCGTATCGATATTGGCCGGGTTCTTGAACATCCAGCGGTAGGCAGGCATGATCGAACCCGGAACAACCGCTGCCGGATCCCACATATGGTTTTCGTGCCAGTCGGTCGTCCGGTAGGCACCGACGCGGTGCAGGTCCGGACCGGTACGCTTCGATCCCCACAGGAACGGGCGATCGTAGGCATACTCACCGCTGAGACTGTAGTGGCCGTAACGGTCGGTTTCCGCTTTGAACGGACGGATGAGCTGCGAATGACAGGCATTACAGCTGTTTTTGATATAGACGTGTCGCCCGGCAAGCTGCAGCGTCGTGTACGGCTTGGTGCCGATCGTCGGCTGCGATGCCTGGGCAAAGTTTGGCAGAACCTCGACGAGGCCCGCGAACGCGATCGTCAAAAAGACGCCTACAGCGAAAAAGAACGGATGCTTTTCTAACCAATGAAACATATTTTTCCCCTTTCCTTACGCTGCCATCGGCGAAGCGTTTTGAAGTTCACTCTCTTCAACACGGCGACCCGCAGTAACGGTTTTGTACATATTGTATGCCCACATGAACATACCGATCAGGTAGAGAGTACCGCCGACTGCACGGATCGTGTAGTACGGGTGAAGTACGGTCACGGTATCGATGAACGAGTAAGCGAGGTTACCGAACTCATCGTGTGCACGCCACATCATACCCTGAGTGATACCGGCGATCCACATGGAAGTGAAGTACAGGACGACACCCAGTGTCTGAATCCAGAACTGTGTATTCATCAGCGACTTGGAGTAGATTTCGCGCTTGAAAACACGCGGTGCCATATGCAGCAGCGCCGCGATGATCATGAATGCGACCCATCCGAGCACACCGTCATGTACGTGGCCGACGATCCAGTCGGTAAAGTGCGCGAGCGCGTTGACCGATTTGATTGCCTGGATCGGACCTTCGAGTGTCGAGAACATATAGAACGTCGATGCGAGGACCATGAATTTGATCAGCGGGTTGGTCGCGACCTGGTTCCATTCACCCTTCATCGTCAGCAGCATGTTGATGGCCGAACCCCATGAAGGCAGGATCAGTACGACTGAGAAGACCGACCCCATCGTCTGCATCCAATCCGGAACCGTCGAGAAGAGCAGATGGTGTCCGCCGGCCCAGAGGTAAACAAACATCAGACCCCAGAACGCGAGCAGGGAGAGCTTATAGGAGTAGACCGCCTGGCCGGACTCTTTGGGCAGGAAGTAGTAGATCATCGCGATAATCGGTACCGTAAAGACGAATGCGACCGCATTGTGTCCGTACCACCACTGAACAAGCGCGTCGTTCGTACCGGCATACATGGAAACGGAGTGGAACCAGTCGCCGATACCGCCGGAGACGAAATAGGTCGGCACTTCCATATTGTTGAACAGGTAGAGCATGGCCACGCCGAGGAATGTCGCGATGTAATACCAGATGGAGATATAGAGCGATTTTTCACGGCGGATACCGATCAGACCGAAGATCTCCACACCCCACAGAACCCAGATGACAACGATCGCGATATCGATCGGCCATTCGAATTCCGCATACTCTTTGGAAGTCGTGATCCCCATCAGCAGCGATCCGACGATCAGAACGACACCGACGACATAAAGCCAGAACTGCAGTTTGGCGACGACCATCAGAAACTTCGATTCCGCCATCGACACTTTCAGCACGCGCTGGCCGACATAATACCATGTCGCCATGATACCGCTGACCGTAAATCCGAATGCCACGGCATCCGTGTGCAGCGGGCGAAGACGGCTAAAGTTCGTATATTCCGCCAGCCCCTCACCCAGTGCGAGATTCACACCGGGAAACGCCAGCTCCCAAGCCAGGATGACACCAACAGTCATCCCAACAATGCCCAATACAATTGTCATAAACATCCACATTTTTGCAATTGTATAGTCGTACTCC
>JALWNV010000298.1 GCA_027083665.1 Helicobacteraceae bacterium | reverse complement strand
CATGCACGGTCTCTCCGACCGTGCATGCGGTCGTCGACGAAAGCCGTGCGGAGATCGCCCGCCATCACTCCGCGACGCACCTGCTGCACGCCGCGCTTTACGAAGTGCTCGGCGGGCATATCGCACAGGCGGGGTCGCTGGTCGAGGCGGACCGGCTGCGTTTCGATTTTTCGCATCCCAAGGCGATGACGCCCGAAGAGATTGCCGCGGTCGAAGAGCGGGTCAATTTCATCGTCCAGCGCGGTATCGCGAACGAAACGAGGGAGATGAACATCGACGAGGCGAAACAAAGCGGGGCGAAAGCGCAGTTCGGCGAGAAGTACGGCGAACGGGTCCGCGTCGTGCGTTTCGGTGACGCTTCCGTCGAATTGTGCGGAGGAACGCACGTGCGCAATACCGGCGAGATCGGGATGTTTGCCATCGTCAAGGAGAGCGGTGTCAGCGCCGGGGTTCGCCGGATCGAAGGGGTCTGCTCGAAAGCGGCCTACGACTATTTCAAGCAGCAGCGCCACCTGCTTGGCCGGGCGGAAGCGGCGGTGAAGAACCGGGACGTTCTTGCCGGAATCGAGCGGCTCAAAGAGCAGATCGCCACCCTCAAGATAGAGCTGCAGGATGCCCATAATGCGGCCAAAGAGTCGCTCAGTTCCGAAAGTATCAACGGCGTAAACGTCTTTGTCGAGCAGATCAGAAGCGGCGATGTCAAGAGCCGTATCGACGAGCTCAAAAACATGAACGAAAAGGTCGCGGCAATGCTGTTTCAGATCAAAGGCGACAAAGTGATGATCGCCGCGGGTGTGAAGAACGCGCCGGTAAAAGCCGGGGAGTGGATCAAGCAGATCGCCCCGCTCCTCGGCGGGGGCGGCGGCGGCCGTCCGGACTTCGCCCAGGCCGGCGGCAAGGACCCGTCGAAACTGCCCGAGGCGATCGCGGCGGCGAAGGCGTATGTGCAAAAGGAGCTCGGCGCATGAAAGAGGTTATGGTAAGTTTTTTCTGGGACCATTCCGTCGCCGTCGTTTTTCTGCATGTACTCAGTGCGGTTGTCTGGGTCGGCGGCATGATCGCCATGCGTTTCGCTGCGCACCACTCCTTTTTGCAGCTGGAACCGCCGCAGCGGCTTGCCCGGACGTCGCAGGCGCTGAAACGGCTCTTCGTGATCGTGTCGCCGTTTGTCCTCATGCTGATCGTGACCGCGGTCCTGATGGCGGTGGGCTGGGGCTTCCGCGCCGCGGCGGTGGATGCCTCGGGCCGGGTCATCGATGAAACGGCCTATGCGACCTATCAGCTTGTGCATGTCAAGGAAGTGATCTGGATGGTGATGGCCGCCAATCTCGGCGCGATGATTTGGCGCCGGAACCGGGCGCAGAAACTGATCGACGCCGGTGATTACGCCGCGGCGAAACCGGTGCTGGGGCTGATCGGGAAGTACATGGTTCCCGTCAATATCGTCCTGGGGATTGCGGCGATCTATCTGGGGGTCATGCTGCGTTATTCGCATGCGTGAGACGGCTTTGGGAAAGAGGAAAGTGGGAAGAGGAAGGCAGTATGACGGATCAGTCCGTTTTCCGTTTCCCGCTTTCCGTGACGGTGCAAAGGTGTCCTCATGATCCGCCTCGCTTCCGCCTCGCAGAGCCGGGCGCAGCTGCTGCGCGAAGCCGGTATCGGTTTTATCCAGACACCGGTGGATTTCGACGAAGAGAAAATCGTCGCCGATTCGCCGAAGCATTTCGTCTATCAGGCAACGGTCGGCAAGTATGAAGCAGGAATGAAACAGTTCGGGATTGAGCCTTATGCGCTGCTTGTCGCGGACTCCGTCGTGACGTCGCAGGGGCAAATTCTGCGCAAGGCACGCTGCGTGGACGAGGCGCGCAACATCCTGATGACGCAAAGCGGCAATGTCACTTCCATCATCACCTGCATGATCTACCATTCGCCCGCGCTCAAGCTCGTCGACATCTCCGCGACGCATTACCGTTTCGCCCCTTTCGATCCGGACGATCTGGAGCGCTATCTCGCGTCGGGAGCGTGGCGCGGCAAGGCGGGGGCGTGTATGGTCGAGGGGTTCTGTAAGCCCTATATCAGGCAGGTGCGCGGTTTTGAAAGTACGGCACGGGGACTCAGCGTCGAAGTGCTGCGCGCCTTCACGGAGTAAGCATGCGGTTACGGTGGTTGATACCGGCGGTACTACTGCTTGCGGGCTGTGCAAAGACTCCGGTGACGCACCGTTCGCAGCTGATGCTGGTTTCGCCCCGGGCCGAGATTGAAATGGGTCTGAGCGAATCGGAAAAAATTAAACAAAACGCCACCGTTCTCCCCGCAGGCGATCCGAGGGTGCAGCGCC
>JALWNV010000297.1 GCA_027083665.1 Helicobacteraceae bacterium | reverse complement strand
CCACTATCTGGGGAAGGATACGGTTCAAAACATCATCGCCCTGCGGTTTTCGAATATGCTTTTCATGCCGCTGTGGAACGCGCAGGATATCGATCATATCCAGATCACGGCAGCCGAGAGCGTCGGACTCGAAGGCCGCCACGGCTACTATGAGGACTACGGGGCGTTTCGGGATATGATCCAGAACCATCTGATGCAGTTGTTGTGTCTTGTGGCGATGGAGCCGCCGTGCTCGCTCGATGCCGACAGCATTCGTGACGAAAAGGTGAAAGTGCTGCGTTCGCTACGCCCGTTCGACGAGGCCGCCGTACGTGAAAAGACTGTCCGCGGGCGCTACGGCGCGGGGGTCATCGGGACGCAGAAAGTACCGGGTTATCTCGAAGAGGGGGTTTCGGCCGCTTCGGATACGGAGACTTTTGCCGCGGTGCGTGTCGACATCGACAACTGGCGTTGGAAAGACGTACCGTTTTATCTGCGTACGGGCAAGCGTATGAGCAAACGCTACACGGAGATTGTCGTGCAGTTCAAGGAGGTGCCGTACCAGATCTTCGCGAACAAAGGGCGATGCATCTCCGCCAACCGTCTCGTGATCAAACTGCAACCCGAAGAGAGTATCAAGCTTAAGATCATGACGAAAATCCCGGGGCTTTCCGAGCAGATGCACCTGCGGGAGGTGGCACTCGATCTCAATATCCCCGAAAACGCCCCCCGCACGCCGGAAGCCTACGAGCGTCTATTGCTCGATGTCATCCGTAACAATCCCACGCTCTTCATGCGGCGTGACGAGGTCGAGGCGGCATGGAGATGGGCCGATCCCATCCTCGCGGCGTGGGAAGAGGGCGCATCGCCGCTGAAGCCCTATGCTGCGGGCAGCGACGGTCCCAACGCCGCGATCGCGATGATCGAACGCGACGGCAGGAGCTGGTATGAAGAGTTCTGATATCCCGCTGCACCGGTTTGAATCGCCGCGGCAGCTGCATGAAACGCTGGCGGATCGCGTAGCACGGGATTTGAACCGGGCGATCATAGACAAAGGACGGGCTTCACTGATGCTTTCGGGCGGCAATACCCCCCGGCCGTTTCTGCGCCGTCTGGCACGGTGCGATATCGACTGGCGGGCTGTCGACATCGGCTTGGTCGACGAGCGGTGGGTTCCGCCGGTTTCGGCACAGAGCAATGAGGCGATGGTGCGGAGCGAGTTGTTGGCAAACGGAGCGGAAGCCGCCGCGTTTCGCGGGATGTACCGTGAGGGGTTGACCCCCGATAAGTCGGCGGCGGATGTCGAGAACACGCTGCGCCGTTTTTTGTATCCGTTTGATGTCGTCATACTCGGCATGGGCGGTGACGGCCATACCGCTTCGCTCTTTCCGCACCGGCCCGAGCTGAAATCACTGCTGGAGACGACGGCGCTCTGCGGGGTCTCCGAGGCACCGGCGGAACCGAGAATCCGCCTGACGCTGACCCTGCACGCCATTGCTTCGTGTACGCATTGCTATCTTCATATCGAAGGAGCGAAGAAATTCCGGGTCTATGAGACGGCGCTTGAAGGCGACGATACGGAAGCGATGCCCGTCCGTGCGCTCTTACGGCATCCGAAGATCGCTTTGGAAACCTATTTTGCCCAGGAGGAAACATGAATCCCGTTATCAGGCGCGTGACCGAGAAGATCGTCGAACGTTCGAAACCGACCCGCAGCCTCTATCTCGAACGGATTGCATCGGCGCATACCGACTGTGTAAGCCGTGCCGCACTGGGTTGCAGCAATCTTGCCCATGCCATGGCGGCGGAGACGCAGAATGAGAAGACGGCATTCGCCGATCTGAAGACACCCGATATCGGCATTGTCACGGCTTACAACGATATGCTTTCGGCCCATCAGCCTTATGCGGCCTATCCGCCGCTGATCAAACGGGTATTGACGGATGCCGGTGCCACGGGGCAGGTCGCGGGCGGCGTTCCCGCTATGTGCGACGGGGTGACGCAGTCGCAGCCGGGGATGGAACTGTCGCTTTTCAGCCGCGATACCATCGCCATGTCGGCGGGAATCGCCTTGTCGCACAACGTCTTCGACGGTGTACTGTTTCTCGGAGTCTGCGACAAGATCGTGCCGGGCTTGTTTATCAGCGCTATGGCGTTCGGGCATCTGCCGGCGGTTTTCGTACCGGCCGGTCCGATGCCTTCGGGCATCAGCAATGCCGAAAAAGCGGCTGTTCGCCAGGAATACGCCCGGGGCAGGGTGGACAAGGCGGTGCTGCTGGAGACCGAGGCGGCGTCGTACCACAGCTGCGGGACCTGTACTTTTTACGGGACGGCTAACTCCAACCAGATGCTGATGGAGATCATGGGATTGCATCTGCCCGGCAGCTCTTTTGTCAATACGGATACGCCGCTTCGCGAGGCGCTGACAGCCGAAGCGGCGCGCCGGATCGCGGTGATGGCGCGAAACCGTGACAGCCGGACCGGTATCGGCCGGCTGATCGACGAACGCAGTTTCGTCAACGCGATTGTCGGATTGATGGCGACCGGCGGCTCGACAAACCATACGCTGCACCTTGTAGCGATGGCCAGGGCCGCGGGAATCGCGCTTGAATGGGACGATTTCGATGCGATCTCTTCCGTGACGCCGCTGCTGTGCCGGATGTATCCCAACGGAACGGCGGATGTCAACCATTTTCGCGATGCCGGCGGGATGAGCCTTGTCATCCGCGAACTGCTGGGGGCGGGACTGCTGCACGAATCGGTCGAGACGATTGTCGGCCGGGGTCTGTCGCAGTATACGAAAGTTCCCCGGCTGGACCAAACGGGGCTGCATTTCGTTGAAGGGGACATCCGATCCCGCAATCCGGAGGTCATCGCGTCCGTCGCATCGCCGTTTTCGCCTGAAGGGGGCTTGGCCCTGCTCGAGGGTAACCTCGGCCGCAGCGTGATCAAGGTCTCCGCACTCAAGCCCGAGCAGCTTCGCATCGAGGCGGAGGCGGTCGTGTTCGAGTCGCAGGAGGCATTGCAGACGGCATTCAAGGCGGGTGAACTCGAGCGGGACTTTATCGCTGTCGTGCGCTTTCAGGGTCCCAAAGCCGACGGGATGCCGGAGCTGCACGGACTGATGCCGCCGCTGGGGGTGCTGCAGGACAAGGGCTTCAGGGTCGGCATCGTGACCGACGGGCGGATGTCCGGAGCGTCGGGAAAAGTGCCGTCGGCCATTCATATGAGTCCCGAAGCGGCCGCCGGAGGCCTTTTGTCGAAGGTGCGCGACGGCGACCGTATTTTGCTGGATGTACGCGAAAAACGGCTCGAGCTTCTCGTGGATGCGGATGAGCTGTCGCGCCGGGAACCGGCGGTGCCGGATTTGTCGAAAAACCGGCACGGTTTCGGACGGGAGCTTTTCACGATGATGCGCCGAAATGTCGGCAGTGCGGAGACCGGGGCGACGATTTTCGATGCCGTCGGCGAGGAGCGGGCATGACCGGCAGGGAACTGTTCAACATTTCACCGGTGATACCGGTGGTCGTTCTTGAAGACGTATTGCACGCGGTGCCGCTTGCCGAGGCACTGATCGAAGGCGGTATCGGTATCATGGAGATCACGCTTCGCAGCGAGGCGGCATTGCCTTCGATCGAGGCGATCGCGGGGGCGGTGCCGCAGATGCATGTCGGAGCGGGGACGGCGATGACGGCGGGTGATCTGCGCCGCGTGCGTGACGCGGGAGGGAGGTTTTCGTTCAGTCCGGGCATCAGCGAATCGCTGCTGCGCTGCAGTACGCAGGAGCGGATCACGTTTATTCCCGGGGTTGCCACGGCCAGCGAAGTGATGGCGGCGCTGAACGCCGGCTTCGACGCATGCAAACTCTTTCCGGCGGCGGCAGCAGGCGGTACGGCGCTTCTCAAGGGATTCTCGGGACCCTTTCCCGCCATGCGGTTTTGTCCGACGGGAGGCATCGGGCTTGCGGACATGAACGACTTTTTGCGGCTGCCGAACGTTC
This sequence comes from Helicobacteraceae bacterium, assembly GCA_027083665.1. Taxonomy (GTDB): domain Bacteria; phylum Campylobacterota; class Campylobacteria; order Campylobacterales; family Sulfurimonadaceae; genus Thiomicrolovo. The sequence goes on along the minus strand of JALWNV010000297.1, from coordinate 6,146 downwards.
CGTGTGTCGGCGGAAGCTGGGTTGTGCCCAAAAGTGCGGTGGATGCGGGACGTTTCGACGAGGTGACGGCGTTGTGCCGCGAAGCGGTCGATCTGGCGGTGCGTTGAGCGCTACGGTGCCGTTTGCCCGAGGGTGTAGAAGTAGTTCGTCGCTTCGACAAAGCCGTCGATGCTGCCGCAATCGAAACGTCTACCTTTGAATTTGTAAGCCATGACCATCCCTTTCTTCGCCTGCGCCATCAAGGCGTCGGTGATCTGGATCTCGCCGCCTTTGCCCGGTTCGGTCCGTTCAATCAGTTCGAAGATGTCGGGGGTGAGAATGTAGCGTCCGATGATGGCGAGGTTTGACGGCGCTTCGGCGGGGTCGGGTTTTTCGATCATTGTATCGACCATAAAAAGGTCGTCGTCGATGGTTTTGCCCGCGATGACGCCGTATTTGGAGGTCTCTTCCATCGGGACTTCCTGTACCGCGACGATGGAACAGCGGTATTTTTCGTATACTTTCGCCATCTGTTTCAGTACACCGTCACCGTCGGGATTATGGCACAGGTCATCGGCGAGCACGACGGCGAACGGTTCGCTGCCGATGAGAACCCGCCCTTTGTGAATGGCGTCGCCGAGCCCTTTCATTTCGATCTGGCGGGTATAGGTAAAGGTACATTTGCCGATAAGCTCGCGGATTTCGTCGAGCAGATGCTCTTTGGAGGTGCCCTTGATCTGGTGCTCGAGTTCGTAGCTGATGTCGAAATGATCCTCGATGGCGCGTTTGCCGCGGCCGGTGATGACCGCCATGACATCGATCCCGGCTTCGACAGCTTCTTCGACGCCGTACTGGATCAGCGGTTTGGTCATGACGGGCAGCATCTCTTTGGGCATGGCTTTGGTGGCGGGCAGGAAGCGGGTACCGTATCCCGCGGCGGGAAAGAGGCATTTGGTAATCATGATGTGTGTCCGGAGCCCTTTTTAACGGGATTTTATCATAAGGAATATTACAAAACCGTTATAGCCGCGGTAAGGATCATAGAAATTTGCGCAGAACCCTGTACAGTTCATCAGGATGAAACGGTTTGCCGAGATAGCAGTCCATACCTGCGTTGAGAAGCCGCTCCTTGTCTCCTTTGAGCGCATTTGCCGTCAAAGTGATGATCGGAGTATGCCGCAGTTTTTTTTCTTTTTCGTATTTTGCGATTCTTTTGGCGGCATCAACCCCGTTTAACTTGGGCATGTTCTCATCCATCAGGATGAGATCGTAGCGCTGTTCTTTGAATCTGTCTACCGCTTCAAATCCGTTTTCAGCCATATCGCAGGTCAGGCCGTATTGCGAAAGCAGAATTTCGATAAAGAGACGGTTGGCTTCGATATCTTCAACGACGAGAATATGGCCTTTCAGAGGGGGTTTCTCTTCTTCCGATATATTGTCTTCAGCTTTTTTCGGTATCTCTTCGGCTTCAGGAAGTTTGAGTTTCAGCGCAAAGATACTGCCGCCTTTTTTATTCTCCTCGAATGAAAGAGACCCGTTCATCATCCCGGAAAGTTCGCTGCACAGAGCCAGGCCCAGCCCGGTACCTCCATACTCTGTGGCCATACGGTTGTCTGCCTGGTGAAAAGCTTTAAAAATATATTGGTGTTTTTCTTTGACAATCCCGATACCGTAGTCTTTGACCCTGATATTCAAGAACCCGTTTTTATACCAGATCATCACTTTGACGACAGAACCTTCCGGAGTAAACTTGATGGCATTGGAAAGCAGGTTGGCAAAGATTTGCTGAATGCGAAACGGGTCGCCGAGAAGGGTTTTCGGCAGTTGTTTGCTGACCATCGCCTTGAAGATGACACCGTCTTCCGCCGCTTTTTCCTGATAGAGTTCGATGGTCTGCATCAATTTGCCGTACGGGTTGAAGGGAATGCGGTCTATTTCCAGATTTCCGCTCTCAATCTTGGTGATGTCGAGAATATCGTTGATGACTTTCAGCAATGAAGCGGAAGAGTCCTGCAGGATTTGAAGATATCGACGCTTTTCTTCGTCGTCTTCTTTCTGGCTGAGCAGGGTGATGAACCCCATGATGGCATTGAGGGGCGTACGTATCTCATGGGACATGTTTGCAAGAAAGTAGCTTTTTTGCCGAGAAGCCTCTTCAGCGTTTTTCTTGAACGTTTCGAGTTCCGACAGTTGCTGCCGGATCTGTTTTTTCTTCCAACGAACCGATGCGATTTGCAGCAGGTTGGCTTCGAAAACGTCTTTGTTGACGGGTTTGGTGACGAAATTCGAGATACATTCTTCTTTGAAAAGTTCGAAATGATCTCCGGGTTCCGCGATGACCAGAATAGACTGGTCGTCATTCTCCCGGGAGATCGTTTTATAGAGTTCAACGGCATCGGTCAGTGCTGTATCTACGATAACGATATCGTGGTACTTCCCGCTTTGGCGAAAATGTTCTTTGAATATCTGCAGACTTTCCTCGACATTTGCCGTGGTCTGTATATGGGTGAAATATGCGGCGTTGACATCGGATACCGGTGCAGAAACTTCTTCACTGAGGATACAGAGGACATCAAATGTTTTCATGAATTGCCGCAGTTGCGGATATTTAATCATCTTGATTTCCTTCCGTCATGCCGGGTTTGTGCATTTTGATGTTTTGGCGCATAGAATACAAGCATCTGCTATCATGGATGATTTGTGCATCTTGAACAATAAATACGAAATTGTATCGAAGAAACGGTTTGATATATATGTGAGTATTCCCCTACAGAAATTCACCCGGCTTTTTGTTATAATCGAATAAAAAAATAAGAACTTTATTAAGGAAAGGGCGGTGTAAAGTGCAATATTTGATGATGATTTTACTGCCGGTATTGATTTTTTTGGGATGCGGAGAGGCGGAGAAAAACCCGAAGTTTTTACATGTACTCGCCAAAAGCGGTAAGCGTATGTCGAAAGTGCCGGTGAACAAATACATCGTTTTGAGATTTTCGGCTGAGATTGATGCTGATACCGTTAACGGCAGAAGCGTCTGTCTTTTGGATGAAACCGGTTCGGAGGTTCCTTCCGGGATGCGCGCGACGGGCAATATCATCGAAATTATCCCCGATACTCGGTTGCTGCCGGATACAAGCTATACGATTGTCGTTACAACGGCGCTCAGGGATCGTGAAGGGCGTTCGCTTGAAAGTACGTTCAAATATGTTTTTGATACAGTCGGTGAGGATCGTGACGATGACGGCGAAAATAACGGCGACGGAGATGCTGCCGGCACGGATACGATGCAGATGGATGTATCCGCACCGGTGATGGCGGAGCAGCGTTTTTCGTATGCGGAGAATACAGCGGCGGGAACGGTTGTGGGGAGGGTTCTTGCCTCCGACAACGTCGGTGTGACAGGCTTTGTGTTTACGGCGACCGACAGCAATACGAGTGCAGACGGCTATTTCATCATCGGAAGCGGAGGGGATATTTCGCTGAGCGCGGCGGGTGCGGCGTCGGAGATGAACGATTTCGAAAACGGTGCGAACCGCGGGGTCTACAGCGTCAAGGCGTTCGATGCGGCGGGCAATGCCGATACGGCGGAAGTGACGCTGAGCGTGGCGGATGTGAACGAGAGCAGTTCCGAAGATGCTTTGATCGCATTGGTCGATGCGGATTCCGTGCAGCATGACGGGTATTCGGGGAATATCTTCATGGATTTCAGTGTGGCGCTGGATATGTCGAGTGTGGGTGCAGCCGATTTTACGATCGACGCCGATCCCGATAGCGACACCGATCCGGCCGTTACGATTGATCGTATCTCTGCTACCGGCGGGAACAAGACACTGAAAATCCATGTGACGGACGGTTCGGCGATCCGAGAAGGAACATCGACAGTCACGATTGTGGGGGAGATTACGGATGCCGACGGTGTTACCTACAAAGGAGGACCGAAAGCGACTTTCGTCATCCGGCCCGATAGGTGCATCTTTATTCTGTGCACATACTCAAGAGGCTTGTAGGAAACCTGATCAGTTATTGAAAGCACACGAGAGGATAGGAGCAAAATGAAAAAAGTCGCGGGATTGACATTGCTGATTCTCTCGGCGGTTTATGCCGATATCACCGAAGTGCAGTCGTTGTACGAGCGTGGGGACTATGCCGGGGCTGTGACGGCGGCGAGAAAGGATACCGCCGATTACGGGAAGGTGCAGCTGCATCTGTTGTGGGCGAAAAGCGCGATGGCATTGGGCAGGGTGGATGAGGCTGTCGCCGCGTACGAACGGGTACTGATGCTCGATCCCGGACAGCATGAAGCACGGCTGCGGCTGGCAAAGCTCTATGCGGAGACGGGCCGTATGATGCTGGTGAAGCAGTTGGCAGAGAAGACAGATGAGTATACTCCGACGGAAAAAGAGAAAGCGGCGATTGCCGTCTTGTTCAAAGAAAACGGAAGCATGAAAACGTTTGCGCGTCTCGGGGCGGGTTACGATTCGAATATCAATGTCAGTCCCGGTGATATCAACCTGCTGCCGGGTTCCGAAGAGATCGGCAGCGGATTCGTCCGCTTCCAGGCGGGTCTGGAACACACCCGTACCCTCGAGAAGAGCAGAAATTTGTACATCCGGGGCAGCGCGGGTGTTTCGCTGCAGTATAATGAAGAGAAAACGTATAATCTTTACTCGGGACTTGTTTCTGCCGGAATCGGATATAGAAAAGACCGTTACGATTTCTATTTTCCCGTATGTTACAGCCGGATGTATTACCTTCGGAACGATTTTCTCGGCAGTGTCAGCGCAGAGCCGCGGTTGAGCTATCTGCTTGATACCGAACTCGTCGGCATCGCGAATGTGAAATATATCCGGCGTGATTTTGTGCAGGCGGCGGACAAAGGACTGGCCGACACGGCTTTCGGAGGCGGAGCGGGCCTCTTTTGGCTTCCTTCGGGCCATAAATTTTTTATCAAGGTGAACTATCATAATCACCGGGCCGGCAGTATGGATCCGCTTCCATACGTCAGCAAACAGGTATCAGAACTTTACGCCGGAGTTTCCTACCGGATCGATAGCCTGTACAGCTTGATCGGCCGGTATGGCTATCGGTACACGGTTTATGACGATACCCTTCCCGAAAGTACGCAGAGGCGCCGGGATCATTATCATGATATGACGGCGGGAATACAGGGGAGCTTTTTTGAGGGATTCAAGGGAAGCTGCCAATATGAATACATTGTCAACGATACGAATTACGGTCCGGCAAGATACCGAAAACATGTGATGTATTGCGGTTTGGATTTCCGGTACTGAAAAAAGGATGAAGATGAAAGTTTTGTTTTTGCTGGCGACGGCGGCGGCATGTGTCTGGGCGGGTATCGGTAATGTTGTTTTACTCAAAGGCCAGGCGGAACTGAAACGCGGCGGTAGGGTCGCCAAAGTGTTCAGCGGTGAAGAGATCGAGGTCAAGGACCGGATCCGCACCGAAAAAAGAAGTCGCGTTCAGGTCCTATTGCGTGACGACACCGTCGTGACCATAGGTCCGGCTTCCCTATTCGTTTTTGAGGAATACATCTACGGGGATCAAACGGACAGTCGGGCTCAGATGCGGGCTCAACGGCGATTCTTCCGGTCGGTTACCGGAAAGATCGGGAAGTTGGCCCCGGAGCGTTTTCGTATCTCCACGCACTCGACAACTATCGGAATCCGTGGGACGGATTTCAGCGGGAATGTCTCGGACAAAAAGGAAACGATCATCTGTCATCGGGGCGAGATTGTTGTTACGATCGGAAAAAAAGAGTATGTTGTCAAAGCGGGTGAACAACTGACTCTCGTCAATGAAGAGGCGAAAAAAAAAGGGTCCGAACATCATGCTTTTTCGGTCCGGATCGGCAGCAATCTGTCCAGTACGCCGGCGCAGCCCGCTTCGGGGGACACTGCCGTGCCCGGAGGAAAAAATACGGATACGCTGTCGGGCAGGGATAAAGCGATGCAGACCGTGCAGCAAAGTGAAAGCGTCTTGAGCGCCGACGCGATGAACGGTATGAACTCCGATATCATTTCCGAAGCGACACTTCGGGATAATCTCGCGCCGCTGGAAGAACCCGTTGTCGAATTTCCCGATCGATAAGCCGAAAGAGAAAGGTCCCCGTGTCGAAGCGCTGGCTTAAATACGGCGGCGTACTGGTG
>JALWNV010000296.1 GCA_027083665.1 Helicobacteraceae bacterium | reverse complement strand
ATCCCTGACCCGGCCCTTCTCCCCGATATTGCCCGGGTTGATGCGGATGCAGTCGACGACCTCCGCCGCCACCAGTGCAAGCTTGTAATTGAAATGGATATCCGCCACCAGCGGCAGGGATATCCGCTCTTTGATCGCCCGCAGCGCCAGTGCGTCTTCCATATCCGGTACCGCGACACGCACGATGTCGCATCCGGCAAAATGCAGACGGTTGATCTGCTCGACCGTCGCCTCGACGTCGGCAGTACGGCTGTAGGTCATGGACTGCACCGAGATCGGGGCATCACCGCCGACGGGAACGTTTCCGACAAAAATCTGTCTGGTGGGGTAGCGTTTAATCACCTGCTACTCTTCAGCAAGCTTAAAAGCACCATAGAACATAACTCCGATTGTTAATACCCCAATAAACACAAGAGCAAGCGTTGCCATTTCTGTCATCATAAATCCTTGATTTCTTTTGTTTTCTGTGCAATTTGAAAAATGAGAAGCGCAATAACTATGATAATACAGATAGCAAATATAATACCGCTCCAAAACAGTGCGTCCAAAACCCCTGCATCAAATCGTTTCACCAGGCTGCCGACAAGCATCACCAGCATACCAAACGCGATACTCATTGCTATTCTCAGTGTATTCAAAATCTCTTTGACTTCATCGATTTTACCCATATCGCGATTATAGCATAGATGGAAGATGGAAGATGGAAGATGGAAGATGGAAGATGGAAGATGGAAGATGGAAGATGGAAGATGGAATCGTTGCATAGTATGCTGAAGAATTAATTAATCGGCTTGAGACTTGCGGCTAAAAAACTTGCAACTCCCCCTCATCCAAATTCGACGGGGTCCATATCGATCTCGGCCAGCGGAACTTTCGTCGCTCTCAGCGCACGGATCAGGTCGGTGCTTTTATCGGCACGCAGCAGGATCTGATAGCGGTACTTTCCGGCGATCTTCTCGATGGGCGCCTTGCCCGCCCCGACGATCTCGACGGCGTCGAAAACCGTCAGCCCCTTTTCCATCTCACGCATCGCCTCTTCGGCTTTATCCCGTTTCTTGTGTGCAAACAGTACACGGCACAGCTTTTTATACGGTGGATACATCTGTCTTCGGAATGCTTTTTCCTCCTCCAAAAATCGTTCATATCGGTCGATATAGGCAGAGAAAAACGGCGCGTTGAACGTCTGGACGATCACCCGGGCGGCATGCTTTCGCCCGCTGCGTCCGGCAATTTGCAGCAGTAACGAGAGTGCGCGCTCACGGGCCCGATAATCGCTGAGGCTGAGGATATTGTCCAGCCCCAGCACGACTGCCAGCGTGACTTCATGATAATCATGCCCTTTTGAAAGCATCTGGGTTCCGACCAGCAAGTCGATCTCGCGCTCGTTGAACGCCCGCAGCAGCTCTTTTAGTTTTTTCTGCGTCGTGATCTTGTCACGGTCGAATTGCGCCACCCGCAGATCGGGATGATGTTCGGAAAAATACTCCACGGCCTCCGCCGTTCCCAGACGCGAACTCACCAGTTCACCCGTCTTGCACTCGGGGCATTCCTGCGGGATAGGCTCGGCATATCCGCAGTAATGGCAGCGCACCTGACGCGCGAAACGGTGTACACTCATCCCCACACTGCAGTAAGGACAGTGGTAGGTGTAGCCGCAATGGTTGCAGATAAGATACTTGAAATTGGCGCGGGTCGGGATAAAGAGCATCGCCTGCTTCCCGGCCTGCACCGCCGCGACAATCTCCCGCTCGATCTTGGGCGTGATCGCCTCGGAATGCGCTTCAAACTCGAACAGCCGGTCGCTTTGGAAGTGGCCGCCTTTAAGACGGTAACGGGGGAACTTGACATACGAAGTCAGCGAAGGCGTCGCGCTTCCGAGCACGACGGGAATATCGAGCAGTTTGCCGTAGTAGATCGCCATGTCCCGCGCATGGTATCGCGGGCGCGACGACGCTTTGTAGCTGTCGTCGTGCTCTTCATCCACGACGATCAGACCAAGTTCTTCAATCGGCAGAAAAAGTGCGGAGCGCGGTCCGGCGATGATTCCGGCTTCACCGCTGCGGATCTTCTTCAGCGCCTGTTCTTTTTGCTTTTTCGTCAATTTGGAATGCCACATCACGACGGCATCCCCGAAATGCACTTCCAGACGACGCTGCATCTGCGGCGTCAACGAGATCTCGGGCATCAGAAAAAGCGAACGTTTTCCCTTTTCCAACATCTGCTCGAAATACTTCATATAGATCTCGGTCTTGCCGGAGCCCGTATCACCGAAAAGGAGTGAAACGCGATGACGCTGCAAAAATCTCAATGCTTCTGCCTGCACCTCAGACAATACGACGGGCTTGTCTATTGCACAT
>JALWNV010000295.1 GCA_027083665.1 Helicobacteraceae bacterium | reverse complement strand
CAGTACGGCGGCAGTGTTCGATCGTCTGTTTGTCAGTTTGTCACTCTTTTTTTCATACCATTTTAGCGATTTTAGCCTTGATTTGAACCGAGGTTTTGTTTTTCGCAGACGATTTTGCTAAACTTTGAGGCATGTTGAAACGAATCATGACCCTGTCGGTGCTGCTGCCGTTGATCGTACTGGCTGCCGATGAAAAATGGCTGAAAGTGTTGACCCGCAACGCCCCGACGACTTTCTTTTACGACGCCCAAAACGAACCGGCCGGTTTCGAATACGACTTGATCAAAGCGTTTGCCAAGGACAACGGATACAAAGTGAGAATCGTCGTCAAGGACTCCGTTCAGGGCGTGATGCATGCCATGCTCGCCGGGGAGGGCGATATCGCTGCGGCGGGGTTGACGAAAACGGCGTTGCGAAACCGCAGGCTCTACACGGGACTCTCCTATCTCACAGTACGGGAAGAGGCGGTCTGCCGCCACGGCGTACATCCCAAAAACCCGGGTGATCTCGCCGGGCTCAAGCTGGAGGTCATTGCCGACAGCAGCTATGTCGAAACGCTCACGAAGCTGCAGAAAACATATCCGGAGCTTGCATGGAAAGAGCATCCCGGTTATACGACAGAGCATATCTTCGAACGGATGCAGCGGAAAAAAGTCGATTGCACGATCGCCGACTCGCATATCGTCGATATCAACCGACGCTATTTCCCGCACCTCAACGTCCCGTTCGCCGTCAGCGAGGAGGAGTCGCTGGTGTGGTATTTCCCCAAAACACCGAAAGGGTTTGCCTTGATGCGTCAGTCCGCCCGCTGGTTCAAGAGGTTTGAAAGAAGCACACGTTTTAAACTGATCAAGGAACGCTATTTCGGGCATATCGTCAAATTCGACTATGTCGATACGGCCCGGTATCACACCCGCATCAAAAAGCGGCTGCCCAAATACATCGACTCGTTCCGCCGCGGCGGAAAAAAGTACGGCATCGACTGGCGTATTCTCGCCGCGCAGGCGTATCAGGAATCACACTGGAACCCGCGGGCCAAGAGTCCGACGGGCGTGCGCGGCATGATGATGCTGACGCTTGCGACGGCGAAGCAGCTGGGGGTGACAAACCGCCTCAACTACCGCCACAGCATCGAGGGCGGAGCCAAATACATGAAACAACTGCTAAAACGCATCCCAGATAAGGTAAAGGGGCGTGACCGCTACAAATTTGCGCTGGCGGCATACAATATCGGCATGGGTCATCTCTACGATGCGGTCAATCTGGGGAAGAAACTGGGGATCGATCCGTACAACTGGCGCAATATGAAAACGCTGCTGCCGAAACTGGCGGAGCGCAAATACTACAAGAAACTCCGGTACGGTTACGCACGGGGGACCGAACCGGTGCGCTATGTGACGCGGATAGAAAACTACTATGATATTCTGCTCAGGTATTACCCGGAAAAATGAAGATCATTATTTTCGACATGGACGGAACGCTGATCGATTCCAGCAGTGATATCACCGCAACCGTCAATTATGTCCGCCGGCACAACCACGGCCTGCCGCCGGTCGAAAGCAGTGCTGTCGTCGAATGGATCAACCGTCCGGTCCGCAATCTGCCGAAGCTTTTCTACGGGACCGAAATCTACGAAGAGCGTGACCGGGAACTGTTCGAAGCGCACTATCACGAACAGTGCATCAAAACTCCCGTCCTGTTCCCCGGCATCGCCGAAACGCTCGAAAGCCTGAGCCGCAGGGGTGCAAGAATGGCGGTGGCGACGAATGCCCCGAGTACGTTCGCCCGGCGTATGATAGAGCATCTGAAGATCGATACCTATTTTGACTATATTGTCGGTCCCGATATCACCGGCGCTTCCAAACCCGACCCGGCCATGCTGCAATACGTTTTATCGAATATGGATTTCGACAGCTACTCGCACCGCGCGTGGATGGTCGGCGACAATTCCAAAGACGTCGATGCCGCGCGTGCGGCGGGGATTACCGGCATCTTCTGCACCTGGGGCTTCAGCCCGGAAGGTGAGGGCGATATCGTCATAGGGACGCCGGAGGCCCTTTTGGATATTGTTTAATATTAAACCGTTTTTTATCCTGATTTTTCTCTTTTCCGCGGCAGCCGCCGGCGAGCGGATACAGGTGCTGATGGGCACGTTCGCAAGCGTGCGGATCGAAGCGGGTGACGACCGCTGTATGGAGCAGGCGTTCAGGCGCATGCGCGAGGTCGAGTCCGCACTATCTTCCTACCGCGAAAACAGCGATATCTACCGCCTCAACCTTGAAGGCAGTACGGCGATCTCGCCTTTGACGTATGCGGCGTTGCAAAACGCGAAACGCTATTATGGGCAAAGCGGCGGTTATTTCGATATCACCGTCGGCAGTGTC
>JALWNV010000294.1 GCA_027083665.1 Helicobacteraceae bacterium | reverse complement strand
CCCGCGACGAACTCCGTCTGGGGATCGAAATGATCGACACGCGCACCCATCGGGTATTTTGGAGTGCCGGTATGAAAAACGACCTGGATGAACAGGCGACTCCCGAAGCCAAAACGGCTCTGATCCGTCAAAGCGTACGTACGATGCTCGAAACCTATCCAAAGGCAAAAAAATGATTTACAGGCTGCAACTCCTCTTTCTTTCTTGGCTCCTTTTTGCCGGCTGTTCGACAATGCAAGTCCAAAGCGACTACGACCCTCAGTTCGACTTTCGGACACTCGAGACATTCGCCGTCGTCTATCCCAAAAAAGATACGACCGTCACCTTGACACAGGAGCGTATCGCCGAGGCGCTCGTCAAACAGATGGAGGCCAAAGGGTACCGGAAGACTGACAAGGCCCATGCCGATTTCTACCTGCTGTTTCATACCGATATCACCGACAAACGCCAGGTCGTCACCGACTATCAGAGCGTCGGTCTCTACCCCTACTACGGATACCGCTACGGCTACGGCGCGCCGATGGTCGTGCCGGTGCAGCGGGAATATACCTATACCGAAGGCAAATTCATCGTCGATGCGCTCAATCCCAAAGGCAACCGGATTTTCTGGCGCGGCATCGCGACCGACGAACTGCAGAAGCTGAAAACGCCGGAAGAGCGCATCGCCTATATCAACAAGGTCATTTCGAAAGTACTGGCCTCATTCCCCGATAAAAAGCGAAACTGAGATGGCGAAGGAGATCGAACGGAAATTTCTCTTCGATCCGCAGAAACTGCCGCCGCTGCCCGATCCCCTCGTGATCAAACAAGGCTACATCCCCGCCGAAAACGCCACGGTCCGTATCCGGACGATGAACGACAACGCCTTTCTTACCCTCAAAGGCAAAGCGACGGGTATCACCCGCAGCGAGTTCGAGTACCCCGTTCCTTACGAAGACGCCCTGAAAATGCTCGACGAACTCTGCGCCAAACCGCTGATCGAAAAGCGGCGCTACCGAGTCGAGTACCGCGGCCACATGTGGGACGTGGACATCTTCGAGGGCGAGAACGAAGGGCTGTTCCTGGCCGAGGTCGAACTGCAAAGCGAAGACGAAGCTGTCGAACTGCCGCCGTGGGTGACAAAAGAGGTCACGGGCGACCGCCGCTACTACAACGCGAATCTAAGGGTACATCCGTTTGCACGGTTTCGGGAACCATGAACCGTCCCCTTTCCCCTTTCCTCTTCCCCCTTCCCCAAAAAATCATGAAAGATTTTAATGCTTCATCAGCAACTTGGGGTAAGATTACGGCAATATTTTCATAGAGGAACCCACGTGAACCAGCCGTTTTTATCATTCGACATCAATCTCGACACCTTTGTCGACGAACTGAAAAACCGCCTCGACGCGAACCGCGAAAAAATCGCCGCGCTTTTGGCGCAGGAGCGCAAAACCTACGCCTCGTTCGTCAAACCTTTCGAGATGCTGGACGAGCGTCTCGATCAGTTCTTCACCCCGATGTCGCACATCCATTCCGTCAACAACAGCGAAAAGACGCAGGAGGTCTACACCCAGGCCCTGCCGCTGCTGACGGAGTACGGTACCGAAGTCGGGCAGAACCTCGACATCTACAACGCCTTCAAAGCGATCAAAGCGCACGAATACGACCTGCTCCATCCCGAACAGCAGCGCGTGATCGATCTCAACATCCAGGGCTTCGAGCTCAGCGGTGCGCACCTCGACGAAGCGAGCAAAAAACGCCTCGCCGAGATCAACCTCCGCAAAAGCGAACTCGCCAACCGCTTCTCGCAGAACCTCCTCGACGCCACCAACGCCTTCGAGTACGTCATCACCGATCCCGCCGATGTCGAGGGCATCCCGCAAAGCGACCTCGATGCGGCGGCGTTCACCACGGACGAAGGCAAAAACGCCTGGAAATTCACCCTGCAGATGCCCTCGTATATCGCCTACATGACCTACGGCCCCAACCGCAAAATCCGCGAAGCGCTCTACAAAGCCTACACGACCCGCGCGCCGGAAAACGCCGCCATCATCGACGAGATCCTCGCTCTGCGGCACGAAAGCGCGCAGCTGCTGGGATTTGAAACTTACGCCGACTATTCGCTGGCGACGAAGATGGCCAAAGATCCCGAAACCGTGATGGATTTTCTGAACGAGCTTGCCGACGCGTCGCTGCCGCAGGGGAAAAAGGAGCTCGAGGAACTGCGCGGATTTTCCGGTATCGGCGACCTGCAGAGTTATGACGCGGCCTATTACGCGGAGCGGCTGAAAAAAGCCCGCTACGACATCGACGAAGAAGCGTACCGCCCCTACTTCGAACAGAACTCCGTCGTCGAAGGGCTGTTCGAGTTTCTGCACCGGCTGTTCGGCGTCAGTCTGCGGCCCGTGCCCGA
>JALWNV010000293.1 GCA_027083665.1 Helicobacteraceae bacterium | reverse complement strand
CTCGTAATCCATCGAAAGCCGACGTATCTTTGGCATTTTCCGCTTGGGATGTACGCAGAGGGTTTAAAGGCGCTTTTTTTCAAATCTGAAATCGTTTTGTCGTAGCTGTATCCGGTTCCGGCAATCGGGAGTCCCGTCTGCGGATCGGTCGCTTTCGAAACCGTTTTTCCCCGTTTCATCGTCTGCGTCGCACGGATACGGATGTCGATGCGGTCGCCGACGCTCAGACCGTTGTCGTCGTAATCCGCGATCGAGGCCCGTATGGAGGTGATCTTGAACCAGGGCTTCGGTGAGGAGGACTGCTTAATCTGATTCGCCAGCCATTCGACGGCACGGTCCGACCAGCTCTCTCCGGTAATGGCCCAGACGACGAGGTCCGAAAGGATGACCAGGGCCGCGATCACGGTTCCGACGGGAACCATTGTGGCGATGAACTCCAGCGCCAGCCCGTAGACGAGATAGGCCGAGCCGACGATGCCTCCCATCGCAATTCCGGATGCCGACCAGCCTGAAGCCGAGGCGATGGAGTAGAAGACATAGACTGATGTCGCGACGGCCACGGCGCTGCCGCCGTACTTGATGATTTTCGACGCAGCAGCAGGTTTGATTTTGCCGATCGAAAGCTTACCCATCATTCTCGATGCGAAACCGGACTCCCGGTTCGTCTGCCAGAGCTGTTTGAACGACTGGATTCCCCTGTAGCTGAATCTGCCGGCCGAATCGTAGGCGAGCTTGGCCCCGGTGAGCTGCGCGGTAAACTGTTTGCTCACCTTGAGATAGGTCGTAACGTTGTCGAAGATGCTCCACGCAACGCTTTTGCCGAGCTTGAAGCCGTTCTTCAACCAGGCGAAGACGCTGCTTCTTTGGGGTAAGCGCAGACCGGGTACCTGCGACGACATGGCAAAAGTGCCTTCCGATGCGATATAGTTGAAAATTTTGGCATTCTCTTTTTCGATATCGCTGCCGCTGCTGCTGTCGATCATTTCGTTGACGTCGCCGATGGACATCGGCGTCACCAGAGGGTCTCCCGACGTATCGTACCAGTTCTGCTTGAGCGTATTGACCGTCATCGGTTCCTGTGCGACGAGGTTGACGGAGAAGTCACCGGTGTAGGCGCTATCCGCACTGTTTTTCGCTATTTCGTCGAGGCCGATCGAAGCGGAACGGGTCTGTGTCGCGGCAAGAACGGGATGGAATCCCGCGGCGAGTCTTTCGTCGCCGCGTACCAGTGCATCGAGGCGTTTTTCGATGTAGCGGACGGCCTCGCGCGACCCGGGGAGCGTGGTGTTGATATCGTCGGAAAACGTTATGCCGTTGGCGCGCAGGGAGGCGATGGCCGCATCGAGGGTGTTGTCGCTGTGAACGAACTCCTGCAGCATCGCGACGTAGGCGTCGGCTACGGCATCGGAATCGTTTTCATCATACACGACGGCGGCACTGCTTCCGAGCTGTTCCTCGGCGCTGAAGCCGGTGAGCATATAGGGCTCGTTGTAGTGCGCGAGTACGATGGTCTCTTCTTTGTAGGGATCCGTGTTGTCGGGATTGCTTTTTGCGACGACCATCCATACCAGTCGAGCGTCGGCGGTGAGCCTGACGGCGTTTCCGTCGGAGGTGGAGTAGAGCATCCGTCCGGCGAACGCGACGGTTCTCCCGTCTTCCGTCACCGGCATCAGCGGGACGTAGGCTTTGCGTTTTTTCGGAGCGTAGAGGCTCATCGCCCCGGAGGTATCCGCCGCGATGACGATTTCGTCGGCGCCGTCGCCGTCGAGATCGGAGACCGCGGCGCCGTCGAACGCGGAGTAGTCGTAAGTACTGTTGTCGGCACCGCTGACGTGGCTTTGCTCGGTATAGACCTTGATGCCGCCGTCTTTTTTCAAGATAATGATCTCGTCGCCGTATCGGGAATCGGAAGGTGTGTTCGAGGGTAGGATGTCGTCGGCGAGGAGTCTGTCGCTTAAGTCGAAGTCGAACGATGCAAGCGTTTTCCACAGCGTGAAAGCCTGCCCGCTTTCGTAGCGGTAGAGCTTGAGAAGGTCGTCGATATTGTGCGCCAGCCATATTTCGTCGATCCCGTCGCCGTCGGCGTCGCCCATCGTGAAGCCGTCGTCTTCGGTACTGACGGAAATTTCGCCGGCATTCGTGAGATAGTAGTTGCCGCGGCTTCCTCCGACGGTAATCAGGCGGATGGCCGACCCGGTGGCCACGGCGATGTCGGATTTGGTGCGCGAGGGAATGTAGTGCCCGGCCGCCATCTGCGGCCGGGAGAGGTTCAAACCGGTATCGGCACTGAAATAAAGCTGGCCCTTAAACACATCTCCGAACCCACGAGACCACTCTACACCTCGTATGCCGACTTCTGCTTGAAAAAAAAAAAAAAATTTGTTCTATTTCAGATTCATT
>JALWNV010000292.1 GCA_027083665.1 Helicobacteraceae bacterium | reverse complement strand
CACCAGACAGGGCCGGAAGGCAAACTGGTTCAGAAGGTCTATATCGAAGAGGGTGCGGATATCAAAGACGAATTCTATCTCGGTGTCGTACTTGATCGTGCGAAGGAGATGCCGGTAATCATGGCATCGACCGAAGGCGGTATGGAGATCGAGAAAGTCGCCGAAGAGAGCCCGGAAAAGATCGTCAAGGTCGCCGTCGATCCGTCGATCGGTTTTCAGGGGTTTCACGGGCGTGAACTCGCGTTCGGTCTGGGCCTTCCCAAAGAAGAGCAGGGCAAATTCATCAAATTCGCCGCGGCGCTTTTCAAGGTCTATATGGAAAACGATGCCGAAATGATCGAAATCAACCCGCTGATCAAGACCGGTGCGGGCGACTTCCTGGCGCTTGACGGCAAGATGGGATTCGACGATTCGGCGCTTTACCGCCATCCCGAGATCGAAGATATGCGCGACATTTCCGAAGAGGACCCGGATGAGCGCGAAGCGAGCCAGTACGGGCTTTCCTATATCGCACTCGACGGCGAAATCGGTTGTATGGTCAACGGTGCCGGCCTTGCGATGGGAACGATGGATACCATCAATTACATGGGCGGTACGCCGGCGAACTTCCTCGATGTCGGCGGTTCCGCGAATGCCGAGACAGTCGCGAAAGGTTTTGAGATCATTCTGAAAAATCCGAAAGTCAAGGCGATTTTCGTCAATATCTTCGGCGGAATCGTCCGCTGCGACCGTATCGCGAACGGGATTCTCGAAGCGACCAAGATGGTCGATGTGCATGTCCCGGTGGTCGTACGCCTCGACGGGACAAACGCCCCCGAAGCGGCGGAGATTCTGAAAAATGCGAACATTCCGAATGTTATTCCGGCAACGGACTTGGCTGACGGTGCTGCCAAAGCAGTCGCAGCGGCGAAAGGAGAGTTATAAATGTCAATTTTGGTAAATAAAGATACAAAAGTCATCGTTCAGGGTTTTACGGGCAAAGAGGGGTCTTTCCACGCGGAACAGTGCCTTGCCTACGGCACGCAGATCGTCGGCGGAGTCACGCCGAACAAGGGCGGACAGGAACATCTGGGCAAGCCGGTTTTCAATACGGTCAAAGAAGCGGTAGCCGAAACGGGCGCCACCGTCTCCATGATTTTCGTTCCGCCGGCATTCGTCGCCGATGCGGTAATGGAAGCGGCGGATGCGGGCATCGACCTCGCCGTCATCATTACCGAGGGTGCCCCGGTACGCGACATGATGTATGCCAAGCAGTATGCCACCAAGCATAATATGAAGACGATCGGACCGAACTGCCCGGGGATCATTACAGCCGAAGAGTGCAAGATCGGTATCATGCCGGGGATGATTTTCAAAAAAGGAAACGTCGGTCTGATCTCCAAATCCGGTACATTGACCTACGAAGGTGCCAATCAGGTGGTCAAAGAGGGCTACGGCATCACGACGGCCGTCGGAATCGGGGGCGACCCGATCATCGGGCTGAGCTACAAGCAGCTGCTTCCGATGTTCGAAGCCGATCCCGAGACGGAAGCGATTGTGATGATCGGTGAAATCGGCGGGGACCTTGAGATCCAGGCCGCGAAATTTATCAAAGAGAATATCTCCAAGCCGGTGGTCGCGTTTATCGCGGGACAAACAGCGCCGAAAGGCAAGCGTATGGGGCATGCGGGTGCGATCGTTTCCGGTTCCGCCGGTACGGCCAAAGAAAAGATGGATGCGCTCGAAGCCGCCGGGGTCAAAGTGGTCGTCTCTCCCGCAGAGATCGGCAAAGCGGTAGCGGAAGTACTGGGCAAAAAGTAATTCGTCCCGTTTTCGTGCGAGCCTCGAATCGTAACAGTATGGAGCGGTTGTTCGGCGATTGCAGCACTTTTCAAAGCGGTTTTACGAAGCCTTGGCTATCCTCTATCATATATAAGAAAAGGCGTATCGCCTTCTCTTGAGGGCAACGGCGGTCACTGTTTCGGACCATGTTCCGTGACGGAAAAAAAGAGGGAAGAGATAAGGATATCTCAAAAAAGCGCTCAATGGGAGCGTTTTTCTGAGGTGTCCTTATCTCAAAAGAAAAAGAGGAGAATAGATGTTTAGAACTGAAAACCCCGGCGATCAGCCGGTATGGACCAATACAGACAACTGTAAAGCGTGCGATATCTGCGTTTCGGTGTGCCCGGCAGGTGTACTTGGAATGCGTTACGACTCTACATCGACACTGGGTGCGATGATTTCGATCGATCATCCCGAGTCATGTATCGGGTGCAACGAATGCGAACTGACCTGTCCGGATTTCGCGATCTACGTTGCGGATCCGAAAGAGTTCAAGGCGGCCGGATTCAGCTTCGCGAAACTGACTGATGAAGCCAAGAAGCGTCAAGAAGCGATTGTCGCCAATAACTATATGTCTCTTGAAGCATAAG
>JALWNV010000291.1 GCA_027083665.1 Helicobacteraceae bacterium | reverse complement strand
GTAAAAGGCCGCGACGACGGATTTCTCGTGCAGGATAGGATCGGGATCGAGTGTTTGCAGTGTTTTTCGGAGCTGCTCTTCGTGCTGATTTCCCTGATGGCGAAGTTCCCTGATGATAATGTCCGCTTCTGCGGCAGTGATCTCGGGACTCTCTTTCGACAATGCGTTCGCTTCCCGCGATGGAGGCTTCTGCGGGGAATTTGTCAGTAAAATGCCCGGCAGATTCCGGTGCCGGTTTTGCGCGATCTCGTCGGAGGCGATGATGAAATTTCCGATCCTGTCGCGGATATAAAAATAGTTTTCGCTTGCGAGCAGCTTGGCGAAAAGCTGATTTTGGCGCAGGGCGAGTTTGATATCGACGCTGGCGACTCCGATGAAATGCCCGTCGCGGTAGATCGGCGAAACGACGGTGACCATCCGTACCCGTGTCACCGGGTCGGTATAGACTTTGGTCCAGAAGGTCTCCCCCTCCTCAAGATGTTTTCCAAGAACGTAAAACTCCATCTTGCGGTAGGGAACAGGCGTGTGTTCGGCATACTTTTTTATTTGCACAAAAGTACCCTTCCCGTCACGGTGAAAAAAATAGGCGCCGCTTGCGTTTTCCATGCCGGGAGTGCGGGGTTCAAACCAGAGACCGCCGCTGACGATCTCGCGTCCGGTACGGTTTTTGAGCATACGGACGGCGATTGTTGCCGAGGGGAAGACCCCCGCGGCCACAGCCATGTCGAGGACCAGCCGTTCGTTCTGCCGCTGCTCGCTCAGGAGATCACTGACGATACCGTCGGTGGTGAGGGCGATCGCCTCCTGTGCTTTTTGCGGCAGCCGGCTTTGTTTGATCGCAAAGAAGTTGACGATGATCGTTGCGATGAAAAGGATGGCAACGATCGTGAAAAAAAACAAGCTTTTCGTTTGGAGGCTTTGATACCATTTCATAACGCTTAGTGTACACTAAAGTATCAAAAAATCGGATAGGGAAGAGGGGCGCCGGCGGTGCCGGCAGGGATCAGTAGTTTTCGTAGGTGCCGTTTTCGACTTCCTTGCGCAGTTCGTCGAGTGCGTCCTGCATCGCGTCGAGGATCAGTTTCCCCGATTTTGTGCCGTCATTTTCGGGAATGTCCCAATCAAAAATCTTCATATTGGCCTTGAAAACGGCGCGGACTTCTTTGGTGATCTCTTTGCGCATCATTTCGAGTTCTTTGTGCTGTGCATCCATCGGTATTACCTTTTTATTTGTTTAGTGAAACTATATCATCACTTCCGTAAATAGAAAGTGTCCTTCAGAGCTTTTTTGCGCTGCTGGAGATGACCAGCAGGGCAATGCCGTCGATAAAGAGGCTGATACCCACGAGCAGCCCTACGAGAACCATCGAGCTCATCGGCCAGTCGACGAGGAAGATAATCGCCAGTGCGAACGAGATGATACCGTTGATCAGGATGACCCACCACATCGGTGCCGGGCGCATCTGAAACGCCAGTGCCGTCGAGCTGAATGCGTCAAACATGAAGTAGACGGCAAATATGATACCCAGCGCCACGACGCCGGGAACGGGATTGACGAGAATCAGTGAGCCCGTAACGATCAGGACGAAGGTCTTGAGCCAGCCCATCCAGTCGTCCCGGGCGGTCGTCCAGGTGTGCATCCCGGCCATGAAACCCGTAAACAGCAGCAGCCATCCGAAGAACAGGGCGCTGGTGACGGACATGAAGACCGGGAAGAGAATCCCGACGAGGCCGAGAACGATAAAAACGGCACCGGCGATTTTGCTGTTTTTGGAAAAACGGTCGATGAGTTCTTTGTGAGGATCCGGAAATTGGAGCATGGCACTCTCCTTGTGCAGTAAGATGAAGACGAAGCCTCTGCAGGCTCCGTCGTGTTGTAAATCTTCCCGTATTCTAAGGGATTATTGCTTTCGCTTGGGCATGATGATGGTTAAAACGCCGTTTTTGTATTCGGTCTTCATCCGAGCGGTATCGGCATCCTCGGGCACGAGAACGCTTCGCATGTAGCTGCTGACGCGCCGTTCGTGACGATAGTAGTTCGATTCGTTCACGTCCTGCACCTCTTCTTGTTTCGCACTGACGGTGACAATACGGTTTTCGGCATGGATATCGATACTCTTCTTGCTGGCGCCGGGGATATTCATTTTCATTTCGTAATGATCCCCCGCGTCTTTGAGATCGACGGCCGGCATACTCGCATGCAGCTGCATGAAATCGTTAAAACCCGCTTCTTTCATCATCTGTTCATGGAAGCGTGCCATCGCCGCGTCCATCTCGTGCTGCAGCTGCAGCATCGCCGCAAACGGATCGTCATTTACCGCCGGCGCCTGCTGTGCGAATACCATGACCGGCAGGGCTGAAGCTGCCAGCATTGTCAGGAGTTTCTTTTTCATTATTTCAGCCTTTATTTG
>JALWNV010000290.1 GCA_027083665.1 Helicobacteraceae bacterium | reverse complement strand
GTATTCCGTCGCGGGCAGCAGGTGTGTCAGCAGCAGGTCAAGCACCTTTTTGCGCGACGCGACAAACTTGGTGTCAACCCCTTCGACGGGGAGCTGACGCAGATATATGCCGGGACGGGGATGGTCGACGAGGTAGCGGCAGACCGCGATGATGCGCCTCCAGTCCCCCGCATACGTCTCGATGAGCTTCGGTTTTTCCGCCAGCAAAGCCCGCAAACCGGCAAACGCCTCCAGCACGATACCGCTTTCCTCCGCAAATGCCGCAAACGCCGCACGCAGGCCGAGCCTGTCGAGATACTCCTCGCGCGTTTCAAACAAGACGGCGACGGGCAGACGCTGTTCTCCGAGCGAGGCGAACCGAAAGGTTTTGTACTCCAGCGGCAGCCCGGAAGCCTCCAGCGCCCTCACCTCGCTTCGGATACGCCCGAAATCGCTGCGGATCGCTTTTTCCGAAGGGGCCCTGAACCCCAGTCGCAGCGGAAAAAGCGTTTCATCCCCTTGCAGCCAGGCCGCCTGTACCCTGCCGCGTTCATAGAGCCGCAGTGCCTTTTCGCGCAGCGCGTCGGAATCGAAATGGCGCATCCCCTATCCCTGCTCTTTGCGCCGGCGAAACTCCTCGATCCGCATCGATATCAGGCTCGATTCGCGTCCGGCGTCGTTGTGGACGAAATGTACTGTTTTGACATAGGGCTCGATCACGTTGATCTTCTGCTTGGGCGTGATGACCAGCAGCTGCAGATCGAGGCTCCCGAAAAGCCGCAGCGCGTAGCGGGTGCTCTCGTCGCTGCCGCGCCCGAACGCCTCGTCGATCATCACGAAGCGAAACGACCGGCTCTGGATACGGTTGTGCTCCAGCCCGAACTGAAACGCCAGTGACGAGGCCAGCACCGTATAGGCGAGCTTCTCTTTCTGCCCGCCCGATTTGCCGCCGCTGTCGGTGTAGTACTCTTTCATTTCATCGTCGCTGACGAAACGTTCGGCGGTGCTGAAATCGAACCAGTTGCGCACGTCCGTCACCCGTTTGCGCCACCTGCGATCTTCGTCGCTGTGTCCCTCGCGCCCGTTAAAACGCTCGATTATCGCTTTGATCTGCAGAAACTTCTGCTCGTCGTAGCTGTTGTCTTCGAGAATCGCTCCCGATATCGCCGCTTTGAGCTGCGCTTTGAATTCACGGATTTCGGCGGACTTCACCGCTTCGGCGATCAGGGTGATGTAGGTGCCCTCGCTGTACTCGATATCGCGCAGCGAGGCGTTGATCTTGTCGATCTTCTCGACGATCTCGCTGCTTTGCTGCTCCAGCGTGTACTGCAATGTGACGAAGTGCTGCACCATCTTTTCGCGCAGCAGCGACTTGAACCGTTTGCGCCAGCGCGGCAGGTCGTCGCGTTTGAGTTCCGCAAGTTTTTTACGGTACTCCGGCGCCGACTCCACCGCGGCGTCGAACTCTTTGGCCGCGACCGGGAAAGCGGCGTTGAAGTCGCCCATATCGCGCACGATCTTCTCACGCGAACGGATGATGCGTTTGTCGAGTTTCTCGATCTCGGCGGCAAAATGCCTGAGTACCTCCCTTTTGCGCGCCTCGATCGTTACCAGCGTCAGCCCGGAAGCGAGCAGATCCCCGGCAAAAGCCTCCACCGCCTCCTCCAGCGTCTCGAGCGCTTCGGCATTGTCGACCAGCAGCCGTGCGTTGTTTCGCAACAGCTGCAGATCCTCGATCTGCTGCTCCAGCTTTCCCAGCTCCGACGTCAGGGCATCGAGTTCGCCTTTGAGCGCGGCATGCGCCTGCGACACCTTCTGCAGCTGCGCCGTCAGTTCGGCGATGATATCCGAACTCTCCTGCAGGGCATCGCGTTCCGTTTCCAGCTCCTCGATACGGCGGCTGGGCGTATACCAGTCCAGTGCCGAAAACGCTTCGAACGCCAGCAGGTCGCGCAGGCTGTCGCGCAGCGCCGTCATGTTGCGCAGCGCCTGCTCGATCTTTTCGATTGCCTGCACCAGATAGGCCGTTTTTTCGGCCAGCCCGTCATACTCGCTGCGCAGCGCGGCAAGCTTTTCGGCGTTGTCCCACCCCAGCACCCAGCGCGAACGGTCGCCGATGGCGTGGCGGTCATCTTTTTCGTGCCGCTCGTAGGAGGTCTTGAACTGCCCGTGGACGGTTACGGCGCGCTTGAGCCGCCGGAAAACATCCAGCGAGGTGACGCAGGGGATGTTGAAGCGTGCCACGAGCATCGATTCGAGCGCGCCTGCAAAGGGCGAATCGGCTTTGACTTCGATTTTGTTCAGCAGCGAATCGGCCCCGATCTCCGCCGCTTCGGGTTTCCGGTCACGATCGACCTTGAGATAGACCAGTTTGCCGCCCAGATGCGTACGTTCGACATACTCCGCCACCGCTTCGTAATGCGCCGTATCGACCAGCAGCGAGA
>JALWNV010000289.1:1789-2437 GCA_027083665.1 Helicobacteraceae bacterium | reverse complement strand
TCTGGACCAATCTCGCGATGAGCAGTGCGATCATCGCCTGGGGATTTACGCAATGGGACTACGGTACGGAGGAGCTGCACAGCGGTGACGAGGGATGGTTCGGGCGAGAGACGAGCAACGGCGGCTCAGACAAGCTGGGGCACTTTTACACCAACTATCTCATGACGCGCATACTGGGGCCTTTGTTCCGCGGGTGGGGTTACAGTCGTGAAGACGCCGCATTGTGGGCAGCGGTCAGTTCAGGGATCCAGTCCGTTGTCGTAATGGAGGTCGGAGATGCCACCAGTCCCGAGCACGGCTTCTCTTACGAAGATGCATTGATGGACCTTTTAGGCTCGGTGATAGGGTATTACTGGTATCGTTATCCGTCAGTAGCGGACAAGATCGACTTTCGTGTCGAGTACTGGCCGGGTTCAGATACCCGGGCTTCGACGGATTTCACGACCGACTATGAGAATATGAAGCACCTGATGGCGGTCAAGGCGGAGGGATTCGACATGTTCAGACGCAACTGGGGCAGATATTTCGAGTTACAATTGGGCTACTATACGCGAAACTTTCACCACAATTCGACACCGATCGAAGCGCGCGAACGCTATCTCTATGCGGCGATCGGTGTCGAATTGTGGTGAAAGTTTCGCGTATAGT
>JALWNV010000289.1:0-1779 GCA_027083665.1 Helicobacteraceae bacterium | reverse complement strand
ATATTCGGGAATATTCAATTTCTATCAGGTACCATATACCTATCTGCCTTATGATTACGGACTGGATAAATGATAAACGACAACAAGCTGCTGAGCATTTTTGCGTGGATGCTGATCGCGGTATCTTTTTTGACCGTCGTCGTGACGGCATTCGTTCCGGGATATGCATCGGGGCTCAAGACGATGACGAAAGAGAACGGTTTTTTCGAGTGGATGAGTGTCGTACTGCTGCTTTCGATCACGGGCTACGGCCTATGGTTTTTACACCGATATCGTACCGTCGTCCCGAAACCGGTATCAGTACTGGTCGCAGGCTTCGCCGTTCTCGGGTTTCTCGCCGCGATGGAAGAGATCAGCTGGGGACAGCAGATCTTCGGTTTTCACAGTACGGAGTACTTTCTCGAGCACAACTATCAAAAAGAGACGAATCTGCACAACTTTATCCCGGCGGAGATTTTCAGTTCCGCCGTCTATATCGCTGTCTATACCTTTTTCGTTTTCCTTCCGCTTTTTGCGGGGCTGTTTGCGGGACGTTCCGGACGGCTCGGGAAACTTCTGCCCTATCTGCCGAAGCTTCCCGTTGTATTGATCGTCCTGTACGGCTCCGCCTTTCAGGCCTATTTCTACGATGATTTCGGTGTCCGGTTCGATATGGGAACGCTGGCGGCAGGAACCGTGCTCGCGGGCATCTATATCCTGTTTCGCCGCAAGGAGATTTCCGCGATGCTCAAAATCGCCTATGCGATGCTGGTCGCGGCCATCGCCGTTTTTATGCTTTCGCACGACATATTCGGTTTTTTCAACATGCAGTACGAAATCCGCGAAATGTTCGTCGACCTTGCAGCACTGATCTACTTCATGCAGCTGACCGAAACGGCGCTGCCGTCGAGGTGATATCGGGATTTAACCTTTTGCGCGCTAAAATCGCGTACTTCATATTCTGGATAGGACAACCATGCTTCAGACACTACTGATCGAGATCGGCGTCGAGGAACTCCCGGCGGTACCGCTGCTCAAGGAACTTCCCAATATCGAAAAGAAATGGGCGAAGGTCCTCGAAGAGAACGCCTTGTTGTGCGAATTCGAGTTCTATTATACGCCGCGCCGTCTGGTGCTGTGGCATCGCGAGTTCAAGACCGCTCAGGACGATACGGTCGAAGAGCTCTACGGTGCCCCGGTTTCCATTGCGTTCAAAGACGGCAATCCGACACCCGCGGCCGAAGGATTCGCCCGCAAATGCGGTGTTCCTCTCGAAGCGATCGGCCGTGCGGAAAAGGGCGGCAAAGAGGTGCTGTACTACCAAAAAGAGATCAAGGGGCAGCCCTCGCGCGATCTGCTCGGCGGGATGATCGGCCGCTGGCTTAAAAGCCTCAGCTTCGGCAAGTCCATGCGCTGGGGGAGTCTCGGCGAGAGTTTTATCCGCCCGGTACGCTGGATCAATGTAATGATGGGCGGCGAATCGGTTGCGGTAGAACTTTTCGGTGTCACTAGCGCTCCGCAGACCCGTGTGCACCGCATGGCAAGTTTCAACGCGCAGCCTGTGACGGACGAGAAGGACTACTTCCGAACGCTGGAAGAGGGGGCCGTGATGCTCTTTGACGATGCCAGGCGCGATACGATCCTTTCGGGCTTCGACGCGATCGAAAAAGAAAACGGCATCACCGTCGACGTCGACGAGGAGCTGCTTGACGAGGTCGTGGCGATCACCGAACACCCCACGCCGCTGCCGGGAAGCTTCGACGAAGCCTTTTTGCGTCTGCCGCCGGAGGTGATCATCAC
>JALWNV010000288.1 GCA_027083665.1 Helicobacteraceae bacterium | reverse complement strand
CTACTCCCAGATGCAGCTTAATCAGCAGGAAACCGGCATGGTAACCCAGACGCAGGAGCTCTTCGATCTCGTTCGAAAACGTGTCGTCTCCAAATCCGACGCCATCCAGTGGTCGAACCGTCCGGACGAACTCATCAAAGCCCTCAACGCCATCGGTGAAGGATAAGCGTCTCCGCCGCTACGACCGGTAGAGGCGATTCATCGATCCCGACCTCAGGAAGCGTCCGTTGCGATCGAATATCAGCGTTTCATAAGCCCGGCGATCTTTTTTTCAGGTGGCAAATACCGGACATCAGCGAAGTCTGCATTTCCCTGTCCCGGTATCGGACAGTACCGGCTTTCAATTCAAGGAGATAAGAGAAAATGTGTTCCGGGCATCGTCCGGAACACAAGCGGCTATCGGCGAGCCTCTTTGAGCGTATCGGCGATGAGAAACGCCAGTTCGAGCGACTGATCGGCATTGAGGCGGGGGTCGCAGTGAGTGTGGTAGCGGCTGTTGAGGTCCTCCTCGGTGATCTGGAACGTCCCGCCCAGACATTCCGTGACGTTCTTGCCCGTCATCTCCAGGTGGACGCCGCCGGCATAAGTTCCCTCGGACTTGTGTACCTGGAAAAACTGTTTCATCTCCGTCAGGATGTCGTCGACCTTGCGGGTTTTGTAGCCGTTGCCGGACTTCATAATATTGCCGTGCATCGGATCACAGCTCCACAGTACCTTCTTGCCTTCGCGCTCGACGGCGCGGATCAGTGCAGGCATCCCCTCGGCGACCTTGTTCGCTCCCATGCGGACGATGACGTTGATGCGTCCCGCCTCGTTGTCGGGATTGAGAATGTCGCACAGCTTGATCAGATCATCCGGATCCATCGTCGGCCCCGCCTTGAACGCCAGCGGGTTCTTGACGCCGCGGAGAAATTCGACGTGTGCGCCGTCGACCTGGCGTGTACGGTCCCCGATCCAGAGCATGTGCGACGAAACGTCGTACCAGTCCCCCGTCGTCGAGTCTTCGCGCGTAAACGCTTCTTCGTAGTTGAGCAGAAGCGCTTCGTGTGACGTATAGTAATCGGTTTCGCGCAGCGTGCGGTACGTCTGCGACGTCACGCCGCAGGCCTCCATGAAGCGCAATGACTGCTCGATCTGTTCGGCCAACTCTTCGTACTTCTCCGTCGCCTTGCCCTGATGGGCGAAGTCGAGGTTCCATTGATGCACCTGGTGCAGATCGGCCATCCCGCCCGAAGCGAACGCCCGCAGCAGGTTCAGCGTCGCCGCCGCCTGGTTGTAGGCGTGGATCATCCGCTCCGGATCAGGCACGCGCGCCTGTTCGGAGAACTCGATGCTGTTGATGATATCGCCGCGGTAGCTCGGCAGCGTCACGTCGCCGACTGTTTCCGTATCGGACGAACGCGGTTTGGCGAACTGTCCGCCCATCCGTCCGACCTTGATGACCGGCAGCCCGCTGGCGAAACTCATCACGACCGCCATCTGCAGCATCACCTTGAAAGTGTCGCGGATGTTGTCAGCATGAAATTCCGAGAAACTTTCCGCACAGTCGCCGCCTTGCAGCAAGAACGCCTTGCCGTCGACCGCTTTGGCCAGCTGGGATTTGAGATTGCGCGCTTCTCCGGCGAACACCAGCGGCGGGTAACGGCGCAATTCCGCCTCGACGCGCTCGAGATGATCCTGATCCGGATAGGTCGGCTGCTGGAGTATCGGTTTGCTTCTCCAGCTCGAGGGTGACCAGTTGCTCATTGTATGTACCTTCACATCGGGACCGTTCGCGTCACTTCCACAAAACTTGATATTCCGCGAAAAAGCCCGTTTTGATTTGAGGCAGAATAATACAGCATCCTTGCTTTAACGGCGGTTTAAACATCTCTACATACAAAACACAAAGGATTTTTTAGCCTTTGTAGTTTATAATTCTTCTCAATTTCAAAAACGGATACGGTTCCCATGGATTTCAACTATTTCGATCTCGTCGTCGCCATCATCGTTTTGCTGCTGGGCCTCAAAGGGATTCTCAACGGTTTTTTCAAAGAGCTTTTCGGTCTGATCGGCATCATCGGGGGTATCTTTATCGCCTCGCGGACCGGAGACGATGTCGGTGAATTTCTCAATGAAAATATTTTTCACTTCCAAAGTCACGCCGTCGTGTCGTTTTCGGGGTTTTTGCTCACGCTCGCGCTCTTCTGGCTCGCGATGGTCGGCATCGGGCACCTGTTCAAAAAACTCGGGGCGCTCAGCGGTCTGGGGATCGTCGACCGGATCGCCGGCTTCGTGCTCGGCAGCGGCAAGTTCTTTCTCATCGCCGCCGTCATCGCCTATGCGGTGAACAATATCGCCGCGGTACGCGACAATATCAAAGAGCCGCTCAAGAACAGCATCTTCTTCCCCATTCTCGTCGAAACCGGCGGCTATATCATCCACCTCGATCCCGAAACGCTTAAAGAAAACGCCGACGAAACCGCCGACAATGCCGCACACAC
>JALWNV010000287.1 GCA_027083665.1 Helicobacteraceae bacterium | reverse complement strand
TTGCTTTTTTCAGCTGCATCATCTCCTCTTGCAGCGCCTCGAACCAGTCGGCATGCTGCAGAAAATTGCTGGCCATCGCGTTGATGGCGTGCAGCACGTTGCGCTGGCGGTCGAGCTCGGCCTGGATACGCCGCTTGGCGGTCACGTCGTCGATGAGGTGCTGGATGACCTGGGAGAAGTGTGTGACTTCGAACGGTTTCGAGAAGAACTGGTTGACACCGTACTGGATGGCTTTGATGAGGATGTCGCGCTTTTCGAAGTTGGTGAAGATCGCGATTTTGACGTCTTCGTCGATTTTACGGATCTGCTCGACCATCTCCAGACCGCCCATTTCCGGCATGTTGATATCGGAAAGCACGATATCGGGGCGGTGGGCGGAAAAGAGGTCAAGTCCGACCCTGCCGTTTTCGGCGATCAGAATGTCGTCGGTATAGGGGGCGAGCATCCGGCTGAGGATGGAGGTGGTGATCTTGTCGTCATCCGCGATAAGAATGGTCAGATTTTCCATCATCCCGCTTTCGGCCCTTTCGAATTTGAAATACTTATATCAAAGCTTTTGGGCATTATAGAGGGATTTCGCTTAATGCAATCTTGATACTAATGTGATTTTCCGGGGGATGCGGAAATGGTAACATGTACGGGAAAAAGTGGAGCGCCAAAGAACAGACGCATCGCATTTTTATCTAAATTTCTATAGAATATCCGGAGTAATTCCGGAAGATGGGCACGCAACCGCGGCGCGTATCCTCCAGGTTAACAAAGGACTGTCAAATGGAAGTGAACCTCGTTTTTGAGGGAGTCAAATTTATGATACTCGGGATGAGTATCGTATTTTTGTTCCTGATTCTGCTCATCGTTTCGATGAACGTACTGTCGAAAGTCGTTCACCGGTATTTCCCCGAGCCTCAGGCCCCGGCAGCCGTCACACCGGATTCACCCGTAGCCGATACGCTGAAAAAAGTGGCGGCGATCGCGGCGGCGATTCATCACGATAAACTCAACAAGCAAGGATAACCATGGCCAAGAACATCAAGAAAAAATATATCGACATTATGGATACGACCTTCCGGGACGGTTTCCAGTCCGTCTTCGGCGGCCGTGTCCTGATGGAGGATTTCTTTCCGGCGGTCGAAGCGGCGAAGAAAGCGGGGATTACGCATTTCGAGTTCGGCGGCGGTGCCCGTTTCCAGAGCCTCTTTTTCTACCTGAACGAAAACGCGTTCGATATGATGGACCGCTTCCGCGAGATCGTCGGTCCCGATGCGAACCTGCAAACGCTCGCCCGCGGGGTGAACACGGTGATGCTTGATACCGGCAGTCGCGAGCTGGTCGATCTGCATGCGAAGATGTTCAAAAAGCACGGTACGACGACCATCCGGAATTTCGACGCCCTCAACGATGTGGAAAACCTGAAGTATTCGGGCGAACGCATCTCCCATTACGGTCTCAAGCATGAAGTCGTCGTGACGATGATGGAACTGCCTCCGGGCTGTACAGGCGCCCACGATGCCGCGTTCTACGAGAAAGTACTGCGCGAAATCCTCGACAGCGGCATTCCGTACGACTCCATCTGTTTCAAGGATGCCTCGGGGACGTCCGCGCCGAATAAGGTCTACGAGACCATCAAGATGGCACGAAAGCTCGTTCCGGAAGGGACCCATCTGCGCTTGCACACCCACGAGACGGCGGGGGTTTCCGTCGCTTGCTACATGGCCGCGCTCGAAGCGGGTATTGACGGGATCGATATGGCGGCGGCGCCGGTGTCGGGCGGTACGAGCCAGCCGGATATCCTGACGATGCTGCACGCGACGAAAGGCAAGGCGTTCGATCTCGGCGGGTTGCAGCTCGAGGATATTCTGGAGTACGAAGATGTGCTGCGCGACTGCCTGAGCGACTATTTCATGCCGCCGGAAGCGACGATGGTTTCGCCGTTGATTCCGTTCTCGCCGATGCCCGGCGGCGCGCTGACGGCCAACACGCAGATGATGCGCGACAACGGTATCCTCGACCGCTTTCCGGAAGTGATCCGCGCGATGCGCGAGGTCGTTGAAAAAGGCGGCTACGGCACTTCGGTGACACCGGTATCGCAGTTTTATTTTCAGCAGGCGCTCAACAACGTCATGCAGGGGCCGTGGAAAGCGATCGCGCCGGGCTACGGCAAGATGGTGCTGGGCTACTTCGGCAAGACGCCGGTCGAGCCGGATCCCGAGATCGTCAAGATCGCTTCGGAGAAGCTCAACCTCGAGCCGACAACGGAAAAGGCGATCGATCTTGCCGACAAGGACGAACGCAAATCGATCGCATTTTGGAAAAAACGTCTCGAAGAAGAGGGAATCGAACCGACGGAAGAGAACATCTTCATCGCGGCGGCCTGTGACGAGAAAGGCATCACTTTCCTCAAAGGCGAAGCGGAAGTCAACGTACGTAAATTATCAACAATGAAAAACGAGAAGGAGTGTGAAGAGATGAGTGGAAATTATACAGTAG
>JALWNV010000286.1:1917-2503 GCA_027083665.1 Helicobacteraceae bacterium | reverse complement strand
GTCAACGCTTTCTGTCTGCCCGGCGGAAAGGTTTTCTTTTATACCGGGATTTTAAAATTGATGGATAACGATGATCAAATCGCGACGGTGATGGGGCATGAGATCGCCCATGCCCTGGCCCGTCACGGAGCGGAGCGGATGTCGATGCAGATGCTTCGCCAGGCCGGCGCCGTCGCACTTGCGGCGGGGACACGCGGTGAACCCGGATCGAGGCGGCTGGCTTATCTGGCGGCTTACGGTTTGGGAACACAGGTGGGAGTGATGCTGCCGTTTAGCCGAAAGCAGGAGCATGAAGCGGATGAAATCGGAATTTACCTGATGTGGAAGGCGGGTTACGACCCCCGTCAGTCTGTACTGTTTTGGAAAAAAATGGCGGAACTTTCCCGGGGGAAAGCCCCGCCGGAGTTTCTTTCGACGCACCCTTCGGATGAGGCCCGGATCGAGGCGATCGAGGCGTTTATCAAAACACTGCCGGAGCGGCGATGACGTATTATGAAAAAGAGCTTGCGGCACTGAAGCGTGCCGGGCGTTTTCGCGAACGCCGTCTCTACAACGAGGATATCGTTGATCTGGCTTCCAACGATTA
>JALWNV010000286.1:0-1907 GCA_027083665.1 Helicobacteraceae bacterium | reverse complement strand
GGCGGAAAACCGTACCCTTTTCGAAAAAGCGTGCGAACGGGTTTCGCGCGAAAAGGCCCATGCCGCCAAGGCTTCCATGCTCGTCAACGGCTACCACCGCATCCACCGGGAGTTCGAAACGGCATTGTGCGATGCCAACGGTTTCGAAAGCGCGATCGTTATGGGCAGCGGATTCAATGCGAACATCGCGATGATCGAGTCGCTCGTGCGCCGCGGCGACGAGCTGCTCCTCGATGAAAAATATCATGCCAGCGGGATTCTGGCGGCGAAGCTGGTCGAGGGAAAGGTGACGACGTTTTCGCATAACGATGCGGACGATCTTGCAGCGAAGCTCGAAAGAAGCGAAGGGCGCCGCCGGATTGTCGCCGCCGAGGGGATCTACTCCATGGACGGCGATCTGATGAATGCGGAGATTTTTGCCGTAGCCGATCACTACGACGCCCTGCTGATTGTCGATGAAGCGCATAGCAGCGGAGTCGTCGGCGAACATTTGCTCGGGGTCTTTGATCTTTTCGGCATCCGCGCGCGTCCGAATCATCTCAAGATGGGAACGCTTGGCAAGGCATACGGCAGTTTCGGTGCCTATGTATTGTGTTCATCGCATATCGAATCGTACCTGATCAACCGGGCCAAACCGGTGATCTACGCCACAGCGCCGTCACTTTTCGATACGGCTTCGGCACACGAGGCGCTTGGCTATATTCTTGAAAACGCCGTTTCGCTTCATCAGGAAATCGCAGTGCGGCAGCAGACGGTTGCGGAGTATTTCGATATCGTGACGGACGGATTGATCGCGGCGATACCCGTCGGTGACAATCGGAAAGTGATGGAGATTCGGCAACGGCTGCTTGAAGCGGGAACGCTTGTCGGAGCGATTCGTCCGCCGACCGTCGATCGCGCGATCGTGCGCCTGATTCCACGCGTTCCGGTAGGGACGGAAATGATCGCTTCGGCCTGCAAGACGATCAGTTCTCTATGCTGACACGGACTTTGTAGCGGTAGTGATCTTCGGTGGCGATGCGGTGGATATTGCCGCCGGCATCGGTAATGACGTAATTGGTTTTCCAGACGATGTCGAAAGGTTTGGTCAGCTTCGTCACGGCTTTGACATCCGCAAGATCCGTATAGTAGGCCTCGGGACAGGTGGAAGCGATGCGGTTGGATACGTTTTCGAAATATTCCTCGCGCGTGAGCGGGTCGATGCCTTCGAGAAGATCGTCGGCTTCGTCGTTGCCGGAGATGACCAGCGGAAGCGGGGAGGGATAGCGTTCGCGGCAGTCGTAGGATTTACCCTCGCCGAGTTCCGCGCGGATCTCTTTGAGACCGCTTCCGTAATGATACACGACCGATGCGAGAACGGGTTCGCCGTCGATCGTGCCGGTGATGGTTTCACTTTTGTTGAGATCGGTCACGGCGAGCGGGTTGCCGGAATAGTAGGCGCTCATTCCGGTAAAGGCGCTGCATCCGTAGTCGATGGCACCGTCGTGACCGACTTTCATGGTGCGCTGTACCGGAAACAACCTGCTGTCGGGTGTGTTGCAGGTGTCATTGTAGGGAACGATATTTTTGGAGTGGAAAATATCCTGATTGTTCTGCGGATCGGGCTCGGTGCTATCGTTTCCGCCGCCGCTTCCGCCGCCGCAGCCCGTGCCGCCGACGATCAGCAGGAACGCTCCGAATGCGGCAACAAATGTGTTTCTCATGCAAACATACCTTTTTGATTAAAAATATTTATATTATATGGCGAAGCCCATTAAAAAATACTTATGTGTATGCCGTTTGGAAGCGAAACGGTTTGCTATGCTTTATCGTAACGCGATACAATAACGTCCATGATACGTATCCATCGGCTCGAGATCGGTTTCAACGGCACTTCCCTTGTCGATATCGCGTTTGTCATCCGCGAG
>JALWNV010000285.1:1760-10716 GCA_027083665.1 Helicobacteraceae bacterium | reverse complement strand
GCTGAAGACGGGCATGAGCCCGCTGGACGGACGG
This sequence comes from Helicobacteraceae bacterium, assembly GCA_027083665.1. Taxonomy (GTDB): domain Bacteria; phylum Campylobacterota; class Campylobacteria; order Campylobacterales; family Sulfurimonadaceae; genus Thiomicrolovo. The sequence continues at coordinate 10,682 of JALWNV010000285.1, read as the reverse complement.
CGGGTCGGCGCGGCAATGGATTACGCCGTCGGATTGCGCTGCGAACGCGACGGAAACAGCTGCATTTCCAAAGCGGTGCTGTTTGCCGCCCTTGACGAACTGCTGCAAAACGGCGATGCGGCGCGGGATTACGAAACCGTCCTGCTCGAACGTATCGCCGAGGGAAGCATCGTCGCGCTGCGCGACGGGTTGTTGTCGCCTGTGCGTCTGTACGAAGCGGAAAAATTCATCGATGATGAGCTTCGCCGCCGCCGATCGTTGCGTGATGATGTGATTGTGGAGGATCCGGATGGCTTTTTGGCCGAGTCGGAGATCGAACTCGGTGACGAACAGCGCCGCGCCGTCGAGACGGTCAATGCGGGGTACCGGTCGCTTTGTCTCGTGGGATATGCCGGTACGGGCAAGAGTACGACATCGCGGGTACTGCTTGATCTGCTGGCGAAGCGCTACGGCAGCGATGCGATCATCACCTGTGCACTCAGCGGCATCGCCTCGCAGCGGATCGCCGATACCACCGGATACGACGGGGCGACGATCCAGAGCCTGCTGGTGCGGTTCGAGGCAAAGGACTTCATGCCCTACAAGGTGGTGCTCATCGATGAATGTTCGATGATCAACGCGCCGCTGTTCGCCCGTATCCTTTCCAAGTGCCGTCGCGACAGCGTATTGATCCTCGTGGGCGACGATGCGCAGCTGCCGCCTATCGGGGCGGGCGACGTACTCGGCGATATCATCGCGCTGCAGCTGATGCCCCTGGTGAAACTGACACGGATTTACCGTCAGAGTGCGGATCAGGCGATCGCCGTGATTGCTAATGATATTCGCCAAGGCAGGGTTCCGGATATCTCGGGAACCTATGAGGATTTTTGTTTCAGACCGGTCATTCCCGCTGACTATATCGACCGGGAGATGCATGCGGAAGCGATTCTTTCGGCTGTCGCCGAAACGGCGGTCGATGCGGTGACGGCGGCGAGAACGTATCTGAAAAACCGTGATATAGGGGGTTATCTGCGGACGTTTCAGGTTGTCAGTCCCGTCAAAGGGGGAACGCTTGGAGTGGAAAACCTCAACCGGATACTGCAGTCGTATTTCAATCCCGCTCCCAAAGCGAGCGTCAAAAAAGGCGATACGGCATTTGCGCTGATGGACAAGGTTGTGCATATCAAGAACGAAAATCTTCCCGCATGGAGCACCGAGGGATTCAAAGAGGGACAGCCTCCGCAGGAACGCCGTATCTTCAACGGAATGTGCGGTCTGCTCTTTCGCATCGACACGGACGAAGAGGCGGTGTACGTCGTCTATCCGAACGAATCGGCGGTCGTGCGTTACGATTTCGAGCGCCTGCCGACGCACCTGACGCTCGCGTATGCTCTGACCGTGCACAAAGTGCAGGGGACGGAGTACGATACGGTCGTAATGCCCATGAGCTTTTCGCACACGGTGATGCTCAATGCCAAGCTGCTCTATACGGCGATAACGCGTGCGAAGAAAAACTGTCTCGTGATCGGGGATCCGGCGGCATTTACCTACGCGGCGAAGCGGGTGGAAAGCCTTCAACGTGATACGGTTATAAAAGAACTGCATAGATAGATAAGAAATTATAATTTTTAATTCAGGTTCTTTTTACTTCAGTTTGATTACAATTTGTGATAAAAAAGTGAGAGAGAAGTGCAGTATCATCCTCCAAAGCCTCTGTTCGTCAAATGGAATCGTCTGTTCAACAGCATCGTGGTGATCGGTGCGGTTTTTTCGCAGCGGGCCGAATTTCTCTATTTTTTTCTGGCAATCAATATGGTAACGTTTGTCGCGACCATCCATTACGGCCCTACCCGTTTTCTGCTCTGGCCGATCCGTAAAACGGTCGGGCTGCGCTTTCTCGACGTTTCTCCGGCCTATGTCCGTTCGTATCGCATGACGGCGTCGACGGAGCGTTTTGAAATTCTGCTGCGGATTCTGGCCGTGACGGCAGCGCTCTCTTTTTATCCGTGCTGTCCGACGGTCACGTGGCTGATGGCGAGCGCGATGGGTATTTTCATGCTTATCAGCGCTTTTTTCGGTTTTTGCCTCTCCGCGCTCGGCTATATCGCGGTCAAGTCGCTCAAAGCCCGCTGCCGTGTTTGTTGACGACGCCTATCCCTGCCGGAACTGCAATAAGAAAGCATCCTCTGAAGAGCGGATCAATCATCACTGTATTCTGGCACGCAACGGATTCCGTCCCTATGCCCGCTGCGATCATTGCGATCTCAAAGCGACGTCGTGCATGGGAATGCAGTCGACGGGGTTGATTTTCGCCATCAGTTTTCTGGCTTCGCTGTTTTTGTTCATTCATGATCCGCTGCTGATCCGTCTCAATATCATCGCACTGGTCGGCCTGCTGTTCGTTCTGGGCTACCGTATCACACTCAGTACCGACGAGCTGGCCAATACCAGCGAGAAAAACCGCCTGCTCAGCGAGAAGCTCGGGGTCTATAATCAGACGCTGGAATCGGAAGTGAGCAAACGTACGGCGCAGCTGCAGAAAATGGCAACCCAGGATACGTTGACGGGTCTGATGAACCGACATGCGTTCGAACGCTATCTCGGACGGGTGATGCACAGTGCACGCGAAGAGAACCGCGAACATGTATTGTGCTATCTCGACCTCGACCAGTTCAAGGTCGTCAACGATACCTGCGGCCATGTTGCCGGGGACGAGCTGCTCCGGCAGCTGTCGCTGGTGCTCAAACGCAGTGTCCGGTCCGGAGATATCGTCGCACGGCTCGGCGGCGATGAGTTCGGTATTATCTATGACAATGTCGATATCGACCGGGCGCGAACGATGGCCGAACGCCTTTTGCGCAATATCGGAGAGTTTCGTTTTTTCTGGGAGGGCAAGACGTTCGGAGTCGGTGCGAGTATCGGGATGGTCGCGATCCGCCACGACTGCTGTTCGATGACGACGATCCTTTCCCGGGCGGATACGGCTTGTTATGCGGCGAAAGACGGCGGCCGAAATCAGATCTACGTCGCCAACGACGACGACCATGTTGTCAAGCTGCGTCACGAACAGATGCAGTGGGTCGGACGGGTGGAGTCCGCCCTCGAAGCGGGCCGATTCGTGCTGTATGCCCAGCCGATCGCGGATCTGGTCGATACGAGTTCGATCCGGCATTACGAACTGCTGATCCGGATGCGAACCGAAGACGGGCACATCGTGATGCCGATGGCTTTTATCCCGGCGGCGGAGCGGTACGGCAAGATGCTCGATGTCGACCGCTGGGTGATCGAACATCTGATGTCGCGGTTCGGCACCCTTCAGAAGGCGACCGATATCCCGCTGCGTTTCAACGTCAATCTTTCGGGCGTATCGCTCAACGACGAGTCGATGGCAACGTTCATCTCCGAAAGTTTTCTGCGGTACGGGGTGCCGTACGAGGCGATTACGTTCGAAGTGACCGAAACCGCCGCGATTTCAAATCTCAACAATGCCCGCGCGTTTATCGAGCGTTTCCGGGCGCTCGGATGCCGGTTCGCCCTCGATGACTTCGGCTGCGGCCTCTCCTCGTTTTCATACCTTCAGAACCTCCCGGTTGACTATCTCAAGATCGACGGCTCCTTCGTCGTCGATATCGACGTCAACGATATCAACCGCGCAATGGTTGACGCGATCAATCAGATCGGGCACGTCATGGGTATCGAAACCGTCTGCGAGTTCGTCGAAAATGAAGGGGTGGTCAAGACTTTGCGCGACATCGGTGTCGATTATGCCCAGGGGTACTATATCGGCAAACCGGTACCGCTGGAAGAGCTGCTGGCGGTACGCGACACTTCGTTCGGTTCATGAAAGCTGTCGGGCTCATGCGGGAGAAAAACGTTTCGCGGCAGATCCTGTTCGGATTTTCAGCGGAAGATGAACCGGAGCGACGCCGGCGTCGCGCGCCGTGCTTCGGTACGCTGTCGCCGCATCGATATCCGATTACGGCAACCGGAATTTTTCGCGGATATACGGAAGGCTTTTTTTCGGGATCTGGACCAGGACGGGCCGCTTGGCAGGATCGAGCCACCGGATGATGGCGTCGAGCTCTTTTTCCGCCATCGAGGTGCACCCGGCCGTTCCCGATCCCGGGGCGCGCCGGATGTGTATGAAGATACACGAACCCATCCCTTTTTGTGCCGCTTCGTTGTGATTGACAACGATACCGATGCGGTAGAGGCCGTCGCTGCGGCGCATCCACTCGAAACTGCGGATGTCCCGGCGTGAGGTGACCGGGACGATCCGGTTGTAGGCGTCGGCGCGGCTGTCGTCGATGCAGATCAGATCGCCGGTCGCCTGCAGATAAGGCATGGCGGTTCGTTCGGATGCGGCGTATCCGAAGACGGGTCCGAGTGTGAAAACTCCGGCCGGAGCCCTTCCGTCGCCTTCGTGTTTGACCGGATCCCCCGCGCTTCGGGGGAGCGCAACCGCTCCGATTCCCCATCCCAGGCCGTTGCGTCCGATGTTGACGGCAACGGGTTTTCCGATTGTTCTCCAACGGTCGCCTTGGCGTTCAAACCGCTGCAGGCGTGCATCGCTGCGGTTCATATCGTCGGCGACGACAAGAAGGATCTGTCCGTGTGCGGCGAATACATCAAGGCAAAAGAGTGCCGAAAGGGTGAAAAGAATGTTTGCAATTTGTTTCATCTGTGGTACACTTACTTCATATCGAATGGCAATATCATATCATATCGTCGGGAAAGGGTCATGGAAATTACAGTCAGAAAAGCAACACAGGCAGACAAGGCACTCTTGGCGCGGGCGATGCTCGACAGCTCGCGGGCAGGGAAAAAGCGGGGGATTTTCGATGTGATCTTCGAATCCGGGGATGAGGATGTCCTGCTCGAGCGGCTGGGGGAGTTGACGTTGACCCCGACGAAAAGCTATTGCCATTACACGAATTTTCTCATCGCTTCGGGGCGCGTGAACGTTTCGGGGACCCTGTGCGGATACGAGCCGCGGATCGCCACGCACGAGATCTTTTCCAGGGCGCTTGCCGAGATCGGGGTCGGGGCGGACTATGAGGAGCGGATCGCGACCTATCTGCTTGTCGAGCCTGCCGTCGACCGGCAGACTTGGATGCTTGATTTCATGCAGGTAACGCCGGGGTGTGAACCGCTGCCTGTTTTCGAGGCACTGTTGAAAAAGAGCCTCCTGACTGCGCGGCTCAAAGGTTATCGAAAAGCGCAGACGATGGTGGAGATCGGTTCGATCGATACCGAACTTCTGTATGAAAAATTGGGATTCGAGGTGATCGATGAAAAACGCAGCGAACTGTATGCCGAACAGTTCGGCCGGATCGGGATCAAACGCCTCCAGATGACTCTGTGAGTTACACGCCCGATCTCCTGTCACTGCTGCCGCCGGCGGCGGCAGTCGTTCTGTCGCTGTTGACGCGGAGAGTACTATGGTCGCTGTCGGCAGGCATCGCGGCGGGGCTGATCGTTCATACGCAGGGGGATATTCCGCAAACGGCCAAAGAAGCCGTTTCGCTTTTTGCCGGACTGCTGTCGACACCGTGGATCCTCAAAACCCTCGGTTTCGCCATTCTGGTCGGCTCGGTGATGGAACTGATGCGCCGGTCTGGCGGGATTGACGGTCTGGTCGATGTGCTGCAGCACCGTATCGGTTTGGTGCGTTCGAAACGCGGTGCGCTGCTGCTGGTTTATGCGACCGGCATCGTGATTTTTATCGAATCCTCCATCACTTCGCTGATTGCCGGAGCGATCGGCCGTCCATTGTCGGGACGTTTCGGTTTCAGTCGTGAAAAACTGGCCTATGTCTGTGATTCGACCTCGGCGCCGGTCTGTTCTTTGATCCTGCTCAACGGCTGGGGAGCGTTGCTGCTCGGTCTGGTCGCGACACAGATTGACGCCGGTTATCTTTCCGGGGATGCCGTCGACTTGCTGCTTCATTCGGTCGCATACAATTTTTATGCCGGGATCGCGCTGGTCGTGACATTCGCCGTGATCTGGTTCGATTGGGATATCGGTCCGATGCGACTGACACTTCCCGAACATGCCGTTTATGTAAGCCGCCGCGGCCCTACGGATGCATCGTTGATGCTCGTACCGCTGGCGGTGATGGTTACCGGGGTTTTCTTTTTCCTGTGGCTGACGGGCGGCGGAGAGATCCTCAAAGGCAGCGGCAGCAGCAGTGTCTTTTATACGATGCTGTTGACGCTGGCCGTGACCGCGGCCTTTTATCGCGGCAAAAAAGCGATGGCGTGGAACACCTTTTTTGACGCCGCTTTCAAAGGTGCACTGGCCCTGCTGCCGATTGCGGCGATTTTGCTGCTGGCGTTCGCCATCGGAAAAGTGATCGATATGATCGGGACGGGAGCTTACCTCGCTTCTTTTCTCGAAAGCGGTATGACGGGGGTATGGCTGGCTGCCGCTGTTTTTGTCATCGCTTCGCTCATGGCGTTTGCGACGGGAACAAGCTGGGGGACCTTCAGCGTCATGCTTCCGATTGCCGCGGCGACGGGTGCCGCGGTCGACGTGAATATGCCGCTGCTTATCGGCGCAGTCATCTCCGGCGGTGTTTTCGGTGACCACTGCTCGCCGATTTCCGATACGACGATCATCGCGTCGCTGGCGGCGGGATGCGACCATATCGATCACGTGCGTACGCAGCTGCCCTATGCGCTGCTCTCGGGAGCCGTTGCGCTGATGATGTTTCTGGCGGCAGGATTTTTAGACGGGTAACATCGGGTACGAAAACGTTTTGAGCGCCGAGTTGACCGCAGCCGATAGATTATGCGGAATGTTTCCGCAGGAGTTCGAACCCTTCTTCTTTTTTGGCCGAAATGATATTGAGCGAGTTGATCAGGGCCTCTTTTTTTGTTTTGAAGTAGCTTTTTTTCGAGCGGCGCGAACAGCGCGTCCCGCAGTGATGCACAAGAAGAAAGTCGTCGAAGAGCGTCGGGTAGAGTGACACCTGGTAGTATCTGACGGTACGGTTCTTTTTACGAACGAGTGTCATGATTCTCTGTTTCCTGTGCAGTTTTGTGAATTGTAACGAAAAAACCGGCAAAATGCAATTTGTCAGGGCGACTTGATAAGCTGCGAGACGGCTTTGGCGACATTGAGTTTCCCGTAGGCGTATTGGGCACTGAAGCCCCGGCCGTTGTACGGTTCGCTGCCGATTTTGTCCGCGGTATCGATGAGGATTTCGCGGATACGGTCGGGAGAGAGCCCCGGGTCGGCGGCTTTGAGCAGGGCGCAGGCCCCGGCGACGAGCGGGGCGCTGGCGGACGTACCTCTGAAAAAGGCGTAATCGTCCCCGAGCAGTTCGCCGGAAACGGGATTGTCCGGACTCAGACCTTTTGATCCCGTCGGATCGGTCGAGGGGATGCCGATGTATTCCCCTCCGGGCGCCATCAGGTCGAGGGCGCTGCCGAAATTGGCGTAGGTCGCGCGGGTATTGTATTCGCTGCTGGCACTGACGCCGATGACCCAGGGGAGTTCGGACTCGTCGTCGATACCGGCTTCGTCGAGGTTCTTTTGTTGGTTTCCGGCGGCAAAAACGATCGTGATGCCGTCGTCGTGCAGCCGTTTGATCTCATCGGCAACCGCGGCGGATACCTTATAGCTTCCCCAACTGCAGCTGACGATGTCGGCGCCGTGCGTACGTGCGAATTCGAAAGCGCGGATGATTTCGGCGTCGCTGTATTGATAGGCACTTCCGATCAGAATGAGTTCGACGTCGGGCGCGATACCGGTAAGTCCCGTATCGTTGGAGGCGGCGGCGAGGATCCCGGCGCACAGCTGCCCGTGCTGTTTTCCGTTCGGAGGCGCGGTGACGTCACTGCCGCCGGTTTTGGCATTGTAGGTCAACACGACGTTTCGGCGGATATCAGGGTGGGAAGGTTCGAAATAGTCGTCGATCACGGCTACTCTCACGCCGTGTCCCGTGGTCGTTTGCCAGGCCTCTTCCGCATGAACATGCGCGTCGGGAAGGATATTGTAACGATCGGCGAAATCGGTGTCGGGGGTGTGCAGATGCCATGCATATCGGTACAGCGGGTTTGCCTCGGCACTGTGATTGCCGTCGGGCGCATCTTCTGAACCGCTGTTTCCGCAGCCGCCCAGTCCAAGCAGCAGCAGCGGCAGGACGGCAAGAGTGAAAAGGCGCTTCATCGTCCGCTCCGCTGCGAATGCAGATTGGGTTGGGCGAAAACCACTCCTTCCGTCTTTTGGAGCTCCTCGACAATTTTCAGGATATCGGATCCGGCATCGAAATAGAGCAGCCAGAGAGAAGGCGAAAGCGCTTCCGTTTTGACGGCATGGACTTTCGAGGCGATCTGTTCCGGTGTCGCGGTGCCGGAGAGCTTGACGATCACTTCAGTGCCGAACACAACCGGTTCCCCTGTCGGCGTGGTATAGTGTGACAACCCGTCTTTTTGGAAACGGGGTGCGGGTGTAAGGACGACGGGCCGGCCGTATCCGATATCGTGCGCTTTTGTCTCGGCACTTTGGAGGGGGATGAACGACAGAGCGGAAAAAATGAGAAGATAGCGGATTTTCATACCGGATATTATAGCGAAACGGCTGCGGCCTTTCATTTGCATTCGGGATCGTGCAAGGAGAGATAGAGATCGAGATAACGCCGCAGTGCTTCGGGATAGACCGAAGGGACGGTGACACCCAGTTCATGCGAACGGTTGACGAGCAGCAGTTCGGTGTTGTCGCGACCGGCCTTGTCGAGCCATGTTTTCGGGAGATTGACATAAAAGCTGTCGTAGAAAACTCCGCCGCGGATAGTGGAACGGTAGGGTTTGACCGCGAGCAGATTTCCGAGGGTATCGTAAGCGGCGTCGAATTCGCCCCAGACCGGCGCCTTCAGGACGAAAACGATCTGATAGCCGATGGGAGTGCATGGCGGTGTGTTGTTTCGTTCGGCGGTAT
>JALWNV010000285.1:0-1750 GCA_027083665.1 Helicobacteraceae bacterium | reverse complement strand
GTACCAGGGGCAAGGGGGAAACGGTGGTCAGGTGGAAAGCAGGCTGTTGCTTGACATTCATATGCTCCAGCAGGTAGTCCGCGGTCATCGGCGAGGGGGGAGGCGGCGGCGCGGGTTTTCCGGCGCATCCGGCCATGAGCAGTAGCGCCGAAACTATCCCCGGAAGGTATCGCGAAAACGAATGCAATCGGGCTCCTTGCTCTCTTGGGATAGGAAGATTTTAACATATCCTGATACAATCGGCCTATGAAAAACGCAAGAATACTTCTGCTCGAAGACGATATGGCACTGCACGAGACGGTACGGGAATATCTCGAAGAAGAAGGGTACGAGGTCACCGGACTTTTTGACGGTGATGCCGCCGAGGAAGCGCTGTACGAAGCATCGTACGATCTGCTGATTCTTGACGTGAACGTTCCGCGCCAAAACGGGTTCGAACTGTTGAAAAAGGCGCGCGAACGGGGTGTCGAGACGCCGGCGCTGTTCATGACGACCCGCGACGCGATGGCGGATGTGGAAGCGGGTTTCGAGAGCGGTGCGGATGACTACCTGCGCAAACCGTTCGCCCTCAAAGAGCTGCTGTTGCGGGTGCGGAGTATGTTGCGGCGCCGTTTCTCTCATCCGGCGGACGAACGGATCGATCTGGGAGAAGGGCTGGCATTCGATATGCAAAACGGTGTATTGTATCGCGGCGGGGCGGCCGTACCGTTCGGCGAGAAGCAGCGCCGTCTGTTGCAGTTGCTGCTGCAGCGCCGCGGCGAGGTGGTGACGCACGAGGTGATTGCGGCGCATTTGTGGGGATTCGACGAGACGCCGAGCGACGATGCCCTGCGCACCTATATCAAGGAACTAAGGAAGATCGTTGGCAAAGCACGCATCGTCAGCCACAAACGTACGGGCTATCAGTTTCGCTGAAAACAGGACGTTCCGGGCGTTCGTTCTGCTCTATGCGGTGATGAGCCTTTTTATCCTGGGGCTGCTCGGGGCGATGGATTACCGTTACAAGTACGAGGAGATGCTTTCGCAGCAGCGGCTCTCCATGCAGCTCGAGGGGGAGAGTTATCTGCCGCGGCTCGTGGCGTGGATGCAGGGTGACCGTACGGTGTTTCCCGAAGACCCGGCATATGAGACCGCGTTTTACGTCGGTGACAGACGTATCGGCGGGAAACCGCACGCGAGGCCGGCTGATTTGACGCCGGGCATGCACCAAAAAGGCGACGCCCCGTATCTGGTCATTCCGATGGGCTCGTACGGACTCAAAGAGGGCAAGACGGTGATGATGACCGTCGACGACGGCCTGTGGCGGCGGGAGTTCGTTCAGACGGCACTGTTGGCGGGAAGCGGGTTGTTCGTTCTGCTGCTGCTGATCGGGCTGGGGCTGTCGAAACTTTTTTTGCGCCCGATGAAGTCGGCGGTGGAGCTGCTCGATCGTTTCATCCGCGATACGACTCACGAACTCAATACCCCGGTGACGGCGATCGTGACCAATATTGAACGTTTGGATACCGGCTGTCTCGAAGCCGCGCAACGAAAAAAGATTGAACGGATCGAGACGGCGGCACGGACTATCGAAACACTTTACAACGATCTGACCTATCTGCTGCTGCATCATGATGTCGCCCGCCGTGACATCATGATCGATCTCGAAACACTGCTGCGCGAACGGCTGGAGGTGTTCCATTCGCGCTGCGAAATGAAGCGGCTGCATATCGATTTCAGCATCGAAGCCTCGGCTGAGGTTCGGATGGAC
>JALWNV010000284.1:8419-10722 GCA_027083665.1 Helicobacteraceae bacterium | reverse complement strand
GGCCAAAGGCGACGCCGCCGAGCAAAAAGCGGCGGAATATCTCCGGGCGGAGGGAGTGCGGATCGTCGACCGCAATGTCGGCAGCCGTTTCGGCGAAATCGATATCGTGGCGATGAAAGGCGACGTACTGCATATCGTGGAGGTCAAAAGCGCTCCGAGCTACGAACAGGCCGTCGCCAATATCACGCCGGCGAAACTGCGGAAGATCCTCATGACGGCGCAGGCATATATGAAAAAGCACCGCCTCGATATCGATTACAGCCTCGATGCCGTCATCGTCAGCGGCGGAAACTGCGAACTGCTTGAAAATATTACGCTTTGAGAAGGTTTCAGATTGGTTTGATTTTAAATAGGATAAAATTTCTCTTATTACAAGATCGATGTTCTGTGGTACCGGTTTGATTTTTAACCGATGATAGGTATAATTAGGCACAGACATTCACAAAAGGATTGAAAATGGGTAAATACGTTGAATTGACAAGTGCGAATTTTGACGAGACCGTCAAAGAGGGCGTAACACTGGTAGATTTCTGGGCACCGTGGTGCGGGCCCTGCCGTATGATCGCTCCGGTGATCGAAGAACTGGCCGAAGAGTATGAAGGCAAAGCGACCATCGCGAAAGTCAACACGGACGAAGAGCAGGAGATTGCCGTCAAATACGGTATCCGCTCCATCCCGACCGTCATGATCTTCAAAAACGGCGAAGTGGTCGACCAGATGATCGGTGCCGCTTCCAAGCAGGCATTCGAAGAGAAGCTCAACGCACAGCTGTAAGCAGCGTTCTTTCCCCCGTGCAGGCTCTTCCTGCACCCTGACTTTAACACTTCCGTTTTCGTTTTTTCAAAGTACTTCTTTAGTATCCGGGCGATATGATTATGATATCTATAAGCGGAGGATTTTCTATGCTTGACTGTGCCATTATCGGAGGCGGACCCGCAGGGTTGACCGCCGGACTCTATACGACCCGAGGCGGTCTGAAACACGTGACGATGTATGAAAAAGGGATGCCTGGCGGCCAGATCACGGGCAGTTCCGAGATCGAGAACTATCCGGGAGTGACGGGCGAAATCACCGGAATGGATCTGATGGCACCGTGGCCGGAACAGTGCATGCGTTTCGGGCTCAAACACGAGATGGTGGAAGTGACCAATGTCACGCGTAATGCCGAAGGGATTTTTTTGATCGCCCGCGGCGACGGCAAGACCGATGAGGCGCTGAGTGTCATCGTCTGTACCGGTTCGACGCCGAAGCGGGCCGGTTTCAAAGGTGAAGACGAATTCTTCGGCCGCGGTGTGAGTACCTGCGCGACCTGCGACGGCTTTTTCTACAAAGACAAAGAGGTGGCCGTGATCGGCGGCGGTGATACGGCTCTCGAAGAGGCGCTTTATCTTTCGAAAATCTGTTCGAAGGTCTATCTTGTGCACCGCCGCGACAAATTCCGCGCTGCGCCCAATACGGTCGAGCGGGTGATGAATGCCGAAAACATCGAATTGATCCTCGACGCGACTCCAGACGAGGTTTACGGCGACACAATGGGCGTTACCGGTCTTAAAGTGGCCCTCAAAGACGGCGGTATCCGTGATCTGGCAGTGCCGGGGGTTTTTGTCTTTGTCGGAAATGACGTTAACAACGCCGTCCTCAAACAATCAGACGGCAGCTTCCTGTGTGCGGTTAACGATTGGGGACAGGTGATCGTCGATCTGAGTATGCGCACGGATGTACCGGGGCTGTTCGCCGCGGGCGACCTGCGTATCGAAGCGCCGAAGCAGGTGGTCTGTGCGGCCGGAGACGGTGCGGTTGCCGCACTGCAGGCGATCGGTTACGTCGATGAAAAACAACACGGATAAAGAGGAACTATGCTAAACGTTGGAATCTTTGGAGCGAGCGGGCGTGTCGGCCGGCTGTTGATTGACGATCTGAAAACGGAAGAGGGATTGAAACTCGAAGCGGTCTATGTGCGAAAGACACAGGATTTCCCGGTGCCCGAAGGCACACTGGTCACGAACGATATCGACGCCTTTGTCGAAGCTTCGGACATCGTGATCGATTTCTCTCTGCCCGAAGCGGCGCAGTCGCTGCTCGAAGCACTGCTGAAAAATCCGAAACCGCTTGTGAGCGGGACGACAGGGCTGAGCGTGCATCAACTCAATCTGCTCAAATCTCTCAGCGAGGTCGCGCCGGTACTGTACGCGACCAATATGTCGCTGGGTGTAGCGATGCTGAACAAATTGGTTTCGTTGGCGTCGAAGACGCTTGAGGGATTCGATATCGAGATTGTCGAGATGCATCACCGCCATAAGAAG
>JALWNV010000284.1:0-8409 GCA_027083665.1 Helicobacteraceae bacterium | reverse complement strand
AGGATGCGCCGAGCGGTACGGCATTGACGCTGGCCGAATCGGCGGCATCCGCCCGCGGGCTCGATCTGGATCAGGTCCGTGTCAGCGGCCGTAACGGCAATATCGGTGAACGCACAGACGACGAGATCGCCGTGATGGCACTGCGCGGCGGCGATATCGTGGGGCGCCATACGGTCGGTTTTTACAACGACGGCGAATTCGTCGAGCTCAACCATACCGCGACGAGCCGAAATACTTTCTCCAAGGGAGCGATCCGAGCGGCGAAATGGCTTCATACGCAAGAACGCGGTCTTTACGGCATCGCGGACTGCCTGGAACTTTCATAAGGAACAGTATGAAAAACGCACTCAATGAAAAATGTGCCGTTGTCGGTATTTTCAATCATGAAGAAGCTTCGAAGCTCGCCTACTTTTCGCTCCATGCACTGCAGCACAGAGGTCAGGAGGCCGCCGGAATCAGCTCCGGCGACGGAGAGCGGCTGCATACCATCAAAGACCGCGGACTGGTGACGCAGGTATTCGACGAGCGGAAACTCGAAACGCTCAAAGGCCATATGGCGATCGGACACACCCGCTACTCGACGGCCGGAGACGACTCCATCCTCGATGCGCAGCCGGTACATGCCCGCTACGATCTCGGACAGCTTTCCATCGTCCATAACGGCAACCTGACCAACGCGCAGGAGGTCCGTTCCCAGCTTATCGAGGAGGGGGCGATCTTTCAAAGTTCGATGGATACGGAAAACTTGATCCATCTCATTGCCAAAAGTGAACAGCGCAAGCTCAAAGACCGGATTGTCGATGCCGTGAAACGGATCGAAGGCGCTTATTCGCTGATCTTTCTCAGCCGCAGCAAAATGTTCGCCGTCCGCGACCGCTTCGGATTTCGCCCGCTTTGTCTCGGCCGGGTCGGCGAAGGGTATGTCGTCGCGTCGGAGACCTGTGCGTTCGACCTGATCGGTGCGACATATATCCGGGACATTGAACCGGGGGAAATGCTGATTTTCGAAAAAGGAAAGGCGCCGCAGTCGGTCAAGGTGTTCGATGCGACGCCGAAGCACTGCATTTTCGAATATGTCTACTTCGCGCGTCCGGATTCCGAAGTTTTCGGAAAAAATGTCTATCAAAAACGCAAAAACATGGGAGTCGAACTGGCGAAAGAGCAGCCGGTGGAGGCGGATATGGTGGTGCCGGTTCCCGACGGCGGGGTACCCGCTGCGATCGGCTATTCGCAGCAAAGCGGGATTCCGTATGAAATGGGGATCATGCGCAACCACTATATCGGTCGTACCTTTATCGAGCCGACGCAGCAGATGCGCGACCTCAAGGTGAAGATGAAACTTTCTCCGATCCGGGAGCTGATCGAGGGCAAACGTATTATCGTGATCGACGATTCCATCGTCCGCGGGACGACCAGCCGGCGTATCATCCGGATGCTCAAGGAAGCCGGGGCGGCCGAAGTGCATATGCGTATTTCCAGCCCGCCGACGACCGATCCGTGTTTTTACGGGGTGGATACGCCGAACAAGGAGAAGCTGATCGCGGCCAATATGTCCGTCGACGAGATCTGCCGCTATATCGAAGCGGATTCGCTGGCGTTCTTGAGCAACGAAGCCCTGATGCGCAGCGTGAAAGCGGAAGGCGACGAATACTGTACCGCCTGTTTCACGGGCGAATACATCGTATAGGGTCCCGATTGCAGCCAAAACAGATCTATACGTTCGGGACCTATCTGCATGAGCGGTTCCGGGAGAAGGTTTTCAAAGTACCGGTCTCCGTATCGGGGTTTACCTGCCCCAATATCGACGGCACCGTCGCGCGCGGCGGATGCACATTCTGCGAGAACGATTCATTCAGTCCCAGTCTGGGAACGACACAGCCGCTCAAGGGATTTCATCTTAACCTCGAAAGTACGGAGAATCCGTTTCTCGAAAAGCAGCTTGAACAGCTCGAAAAACAGTTCGAGGTACTGGTTTCGAAATTCCGGCGTGAATACGGTGCGACAAAATTTATCGTCTATTTCCAGTCTTTTACCAATACTTACGCGCCTTTTGAAACGCTCAAGGCCCTTTACGATAAGGCGTTGTCGTTTGAAGACGTGGTGGGCCTGAGTATCGGGACGCGCTCGGACAGCATCACCGACGAGACGCTGGAGTATCTGGCGGAGTTGTCGAAAACGAAAGAGATCTGGGTGGAGTACGGTATCCAGTCGGTCTACGACGAAACCCTCGAGCGTATCAACCGCGGTCATGACAGCGCCAATGTCGAGCATTGGATCAAAAAAAGCAAGCAGGCGGGTCTGAAAGTCTGCGGCCACCTGATCTTCGGCCTTCCGGGCGAAACGCGGGACATGATGCTCGAAACGGCGAAAAAAGCGTATGAGTGGGGGATCGATTCGGTCAAGTACCATCCGCTTTATGTCGTCAAACGCACGGCGCTGGCCAACGAGTACGCGCGCGGCGAATTTACGCCGATCACGGAGGAAGCCTATATCGATACGCTGGTCGAGGCGATCACGATGAAGCCCGAATCGGTTTCGGTGCAGCGGATCACCGCGGGAATCGACGACGATTCCCTTCTGGCGCCGCAGTGGTGCCGCGACCGGAACACGCAGGTGCGCCATATCAATGCGGCGCTAAAAAAGGTCGGTCTGAAGTATTAGCCGCTTGCGGAGCGCAGGAGTGTATTCCCGTTTTTGCGGAAAGAGAAGCTACGCCTGACGGCTCGCTTTTTCCGCGATACCGCTTATCCCGAAACGGCGGGCGAGCTCTTGTTTAATGCGGTCGGGTGAGATGTTTTTATAGCCCAGTGCCACGAGAACGTGGTAAGTGAGGTCAGCGGCTTCGTAGACGATCTCCGCTTCGTCGTCGTCTTTGACGGCGAAACTGAACTCCCCGGCTTCTTCAACGACTTTTTTCAAGATGGTATTCTCGCCTTTGCTCAGCAGTTTTGCCGTCCATGAGGTTTCCGGATCGGCGTGCTTGCGTTTGAGAATGGTGTGGTAGAGGGTGTCGATAACGCCGTAGGCGGCTGTCGTATCGATTTCAGCATCCATCGTCGTTTCACCGCTTTCGAGTTCGGTGAAGAAGCAGGACTTCCGTCCGGTATGGCAGGCGACGCCTTCTTGTTCGACTTTAAGCAGCAAGGTGTCGTTGTCGCAGTCGATCAGAAACTGCTTGATATGCTGCAGGTGCCCGCTGCTTTCCCCTTTTTTCCACAGCCGTTGTTTCGAGCGCGAATAATAGTGCGCCAGCTTCGTCTCAAGTGAGCGCTGCAGGGCTTCGCGGTTCATATAGGCCATCATCAGCACATCGTTCGTATGCACATCCTGTACGATGACCGGCAGAAGTTCCTGCTTTTCCCAATCAACTTTGTCCAGTAGTTCCTGCATTCTTTCGATCCTTTGCCCGGAGGCCGTATTATTTAACCAAGCGCGGTTTTGCTGCGCGTGGGCTTGCCGCCGAGGCAAACTCAGCGTTAGCGTAGGTCTGCGGGCTTTGCCCGGAAACCGTGTTATTTTTAACCAAGCGCGGTTTTGCTGCGCGTGGGCTTGCCGCCGAGGCAAACTCAGCGTTAGCGTAGGTCTGCGGGCTTTGCCCGGAGGCCGTATTATTTAATAGAACTTTGCCGTTGGGGATTCTTCATATCAACCCAGATATTCGGCGTCGCGCCGCCGGGTGTCAGGAAGATCTTGGCATCCTTGTTGACGCGCAGGGCATCGTTGAACTGCCCCTGGACCTTGATCTGCTCCATCTGCAGCAGCTTGTCCGTCAGTGACTGACTGATAGCACGGTTGGCCTGTGCGGTCGCATCGGCTTCGATCTTGATGGCATTGGCTTTCCCCTCGGCGGCAATACGTACGGCATCCGCTTTCCCCTGTGCTTCGGCCGCGCGCTTGAGGGCTTCTTGCTTGGCGCGCTGCACTTCCTGCTCGGCGCGCTGGACTTCCTGTTTGGCAATCTGGACGCGTTCGATCTGGTCTTTGACCTTTTGCGGCAGAACGATTTCTCTCAGCTGGACCGACTGGAAGATTGCGGGAGAGTTCTTCTGGCCTTCGATGCTCTTGCGAATTCCCTGTTCGATCTGGTCGGCGATTTTGTTGCGGTTCGTCGGCAGGGATTCCGCCTCATACTGTCCGATAACGTTGCGTACGACATCGCGCACGACGGGATTGATGATTTTCTCCTCCCAGCTGAAACCCCAGTTGGAGATGGTCTGGGCGGCGTATTGCGCGTTGAGACGATACTGCACCGTCAGTTCGATGGCGACGGGAAGACCGCGTTTGTCCAAGACGGTAATCGCCGGTTTGACCTCGATGCCGTCGCCTTCGGCCGCACTGCGCTCGATATGGTTGGCATAGTTGATGATACGCACTTTCGTATCGACGATATAGACTTTCTGGATGACCGGGATGATGAAGTGCAGGCCCGGCAGCAAGGCATCGGGCTGATACTTTCCGTTGGTCGCGAGAATCCCGCGTTCGCCTTCGGTGATGATGACGAAAGGCTTCGCCAGCAGAAAAAAGATGACGATCCCGATGGCGAAAAAGAGCAGCGCCGATTTTCCTTTGCCCATATTGAAATCCATCTTGGGAGGTTTCGGTGCGGAGAAACCGCCGCCGTTCCCGCCGCCGGAGGTTCCCTTTTTTTTGTTGAAGTAGTCGTTCATGTCGGTTGCCATTGAGTCTCCTTAGACGTAGGTCAGATAGTGTTCGAAATCGAGATTGCGTCCGAAGACGATATCAAAATAGCCGCTTTGGATCTTTTCGGTGATCGGCCCGCGTTCGCCGGCGCCGATAATGCGGGCGTCGACTTCGCGGATCGGAGTGATCTCGGCCGCGGTTCCCGTCAGGAACGCTTCGTCGGCGACATAGATCTCTTCACGGGTGATGCGGCGGCGTGTGACCGGCATCCCCATTTTTTCCGCCATTTCGATCACGGTCTTCTGTGTGATGGATGCAAGGCTGTTGTCGTTGGGCGGCGAGATAAGCTCGCCGTCTTTGACCATGAAAAAACAGGCACCGCTGGCTTCGGCGACATAGCCCTGATCGTCGAGTAGCAGCGCTTCGTCGTATCCGCATTCGACGGCCTCGAATTTCGCCATCTGGGAATTGAGGTAATTCGCCGTCGCTTTGGCTTTGCCCATGTTGGAGGTGTTGGCCGGGCGGGTCATCGATGCGATTTTAAGGCGGATACCTCTGCGCATACCCTCTTCGCCGAGGTATGCTCCCCATTCCCATGCCGCGATCGCCGTTTCGACCGGGGCATCTTTATGGTACAGGCCCATAACGCCGTAGCCCAGAAACGCAAAAGGGCGCAGGTAGACATTGTCCCCCTCGAATGCGTTCTTGCGAATCAGTTCGCATTGGACCTCGTTGAGCTCTTCGACACTGTAAGGGATCTTCATCAAGGTCATTTTCGCCGATTCGAGCAGCCGTTTGGTATGGTCGTCGAGACGGAAAATGGCGTAACCTTTGTCGGTTTTGTACGCTTTGGTCCCCTCGATGACGCCGTTGCCGTAGTGAAGTGTATGCGTCAGGACATGGACTTTTGCATCGTCCCACGGCAGGAACTCGCCGTTCATCCAGATATATTTTGCTTTTTCCATGGTAAAAACTCTTTGTATACAGGACCGTGAACCGGTCCCCGGGATTAAAGTGGGATATTTTATCCAAGAAGTCGTTTGTTATTGATTAGAGGGATTGAGGAAGGGTGAAGGGAGTGCGCCGAAGGCGCGGTTAAGGATGACGCGTCATCCTTCGACTATCGACTCACTTCGTATTGATCATCCAGGTCGAAAAGACGTTGATGTAGTCCCAAAATGACTGGACGTAGGCTTCGTCGACACCTTCTTCGACGAGCTCCGGCAACAGTTTTGCATAAAATTCCAGCCAACGGCGGCGGGCGGGTTCGTCAATACGAAACGGGGCGTGCCGGCCGACCATGCGCGGCGCGCCGCGGTGCCGGTTAAAGTAGTCCGGACCCCCGCTGATCTGGATGAAAAAGTCTGCGGCATTGTTTTTTGCCTGCTGAAAATCCTCTTCATCATTCACAGGAAAGAGAAAGGCGATGTCACTGTCACGGATCATTTCGTAGTGATCGTCGACGAGTTTGCGCAAACGCTCCTCACCGACCTGGTGGTAAAAACCGGGATGGGGTTTGGTAACGGGCGGACGTACGCCGAGTTCGCCGGGCATGATTTCAAGGTTGAGCATCGTGTCGGGCTCCTTTTTTGTGCCGATTGTAAACGGTCTTCATTTAAAAAGGTGTTAAGGATTTTGAAATGTCCTGAGGCTTAATTCTTCATCGGTATAATTAAACAATCTTTTTTTAAACGGAGCGGAAACGATGGATGCCAAAATCTTTTTCGGATCGAGTGAAGCGCAGACGCAGCAGTGGACGCAGCGGCGCAGTCCCTACAGCGGCGAGGTTGTTTCGCGTGCACCGGTCTGCGGTGCGGCAGAAACGGTCAAAGCCCTTGAGATCGCGGCAGCCGCGCGGGCGGCAGCCAAGGCGTCGACCCTGTCTCAGCGCTGCAGCTGGCTGCACGATGTCGCGGCAAAACTGCGCGACATGAAAGAGGAGATGGCGCGTATCATTACCGACGAGGTCGGCAAGCCGATCGCCTTTTCCCGGGTCGAGGTGGATCGCGCCGTCGAAACGGTGACACTCGCCGCCGAGACGATGCGTACCATGCACGGTGAGACGATCAATACTGACGCGATGCCCAGCGGCCGGAAAACGACCGCCTTTTTCATTCGCGAACCCGTCGGTGTCATCGGGGCCATCACCCCGTTCAATTTCCCGCTCAACCTTGTGGCGCACAAGCTGGCTCCCGCACTGGTAGCGGGCAATACCGTCGTGCTCAAGCCCACCCCCGAAGCGCCGCTGACGGCGTACCGGTTCGCGAAGCTGTTCGTCGAAAGCCCCTATGCGGTCAAGGATGCGCTGAGCGTCGTCTACGGCGACGCGGAAGTGGGAGCGGCACTGGTGGGCAGCGATATTCCCCGGAAAATCAGCTTCACGGGTTCGGTACCCGTCGGCAACATCATCACGAAAAGCGCGGGCATCAAAAAAGTCAGCCTCGAGCTCGGCGGCAATGCGGCGACGTTCGTCGACAAAAGCGCCGATCTCGATCTGGCGGCGCAGCGCTGTGCGCTGGGGGCGTTCGTCAATTCGGGGCAGGTGTGCATCTCGCTGCAGCGTATCTATGTCGACGCGGAAATCTACGAAACGTTCGCCCAGAAGTTGGCGGACGAGACGAGAAAACTCAAAGTCGGCTCTCCGTACGACGACGATACCTTTATGGGACCGCTTATCAATGAAGAAGCGGCGGAACGTGCCTACACATGGGTACAAAGCGCCATCGAAGAGGGCGCGCGTCCGATGACGGAGATCAAACGCGAAGGAACGATGTTCCATCCCACGGTCATGGCCGACGTCACGGACGAGATGGCGATCGTCTGCGAAGAGGTTTTCGCCCCGATCGTGTCGCTGGTCAAAGTCGACGGCTTCGACGAGGCGTGTCCCCGGATGAATGATTCGCCCTACGGCCTGCAGTTTTCGGTGTTTACCAACGATCTGAAACTGGCGCAGCGGGCCATCGACGAGCTCGAGGCGGGCGGTGTCGTTATCAACGATATGCCGACACTGCGTTTCGATATCCAGCCTTACGGCGGTGTCAAACTCAGCGGTGTCGGTCGTGAAGGGCCGCGGTTCGCCATCGAGGAGATGACGGAACTCAAGTCGGTGGTGATTGCGTGAAGGGTGAATTGTGAAGGGGCGTGAGAAGGTGATCGTGTCGGCCTGCCTGCTCGGTGAAGCGTGCCGGTACGACGGTTGTTCGAAAGCTTCGCAAAAGGTGATCGGAGCTCTTGAGGGTGCCGAGGTGATTGCGTTTTGCCCGGAAGCGCCGGTACTCGGGACGCCCCGCGGACGCATCAGTGTCGTCGCGACGGATGCGGGCCTTCGCGTACTCAGGGATGATGACAAAACGGATGTGACCGATCTGCTTGTCGAACAGACCGAGGCACTGATCGCGGTGCATCCGGATGCCGATCGTATCATCCTCAAATCCAAATCGCCCAGCTGTGGTCTCGGGACGACTCCGATCCTCGACGGGGAGGGCAACGAGATCGGCAAAGGCAACGGGGTGGCGGCGGATCTGCTGATTCGGGGATTGCCCGGTGTCGAAATCACTGATGAAATGAACTTTCCTTCAGGTTGATTTTGCCGGTGTTTCATCATTCATCATTTTAAACCTTCACTTTTTTTGTTCCCTTTCTCCCAAATCAGGAAATAGAAATTCCACCCGAGGCAGTACACGCAAAGAAACTGCACGAAAAGGTGAATCCAAAGCCGACAACTGCAAGTTTTCACTGATGAGATTGAATGCGTTCTGTTTTCGATGT
>JALWNV010000283.1 GCA_027083665.1 Helicobacteraceae bacterium | reverse complement strand
AAATTACAAAACGCACAGTTGATCTTTTGGGCTCTGGAAAGAAGCGGATCGAAAAAAAGCCGTTCACCGAGTGCGATTTTTTCAGGTGTCAGAGGATTGTCGGGATTGTCGACATATTTGCGGGCCCGTTCCCACTCGGAAGGGATGGGTTCAAGTCCGCGGCGCAGCGCTTCAGCACGCAGCGCAGCCGTATCGATCCTGGAAAACTGTTCTTTGGGCAGGGGGAAAAGCCGACCGATATTGAAAAGGGCACCGACGACACCGATCACAATCAGCGCGATAATAATATGAGATTTCATAATGTCCCATTATATGAAGATCTCCGGCCGAACGGTTTGACCTAAATCAAATCTCTTTTGTCCGCCGATGCGGACTCAGTGCTCCCCGCTTTGCGATTTAAGCGCTTTGATGATCGCTTCGTTAAGGCCCTTGACCTCATCGGAAAACCGGGAAGCACTCATCGTCGTTCGGTTTTCGGTGATCTCGATAGGCGATCGGCTGGTGTCGATCACGACACTGGCGCTTTTTCCGTCGATGTACTTCGAAGCGACAATCGCTCCCCGGCCCATCTCCGTCATCATCCAGCCCCGTGCTTCACCCGCGTTGATGATCGCTTCCGAAAGGCTTCGGCGGCTCATCGTTTCCGACACGGGGATCTCATATACACCCTCCACCGCATTCCCGTGTGCTGCATTTTCCGGCGATTTCACACCGCTTTTCTCGGCACATCCGACACTCAGGACCGCGATAACCATTGTTGCCGCTATTGTTGACTTTTTCATACTGTTTCTCCTTCTTGGTGATTTACAAACGCCTCGTTTTCAAACCATGAGAGCTCCTCGCGGAGCTTGACGACCTCTCCGACGACGATCAATGCCGGTGTCGGGATTCCGGCCGCTTTGACATCGGCGGCGATCGTCTCGAGCGTGCCGCTGACCGTCTTCTGCTCCGGTGTCGTCCCCCGGCTGATCACCGCACAAGGTGTCGCGGCGGGTCGACCGACACGGATCAGATTGGCGGCGATCTTTTTCAGATTGTGCAGTCCCATCAGGAACACAATCGTTTCATCGCTACTCATCGACTCCCAATCCACCTGGGAGACCTCCTTGTTCGGGGCCTCGTGCCCGGTTACAACACGAAACGACACTGCGACTCCCCTGTGCGTCACCGGAATGCCCGCATAAGCCGGGACCGAGATCGCGGAGGTCACCCCCGGGATGAATTCGTAGGCGATGCCGTGCCGTTTCAACAGTGCCGCTTCTTCGCCGCCGCGCCCGAACACCAGCGGATCACCCCCTTTGAGACGCACAACGGTCTCATACTCGAGGGCATTGCGATAGATGACCTCGTTGATCTCTTCTTGCGGGAGGGTATGGCGTCCGTCCTCCTTGCCGACATAGACAAACTCGCAGCCTTCTTTCGCCTCTTTGAGGATTTCCGGATTGGCCAGGCGGTCGTAGATGATGACATCGGCTTCGCGCACAACGCGCAGCGCTTTGACAGTCAGCAGGTCGATGTCACCCGGTCCCGCGCCTGTGAGATAGACTTTTCCCATGATTTACAACCCTTCTCTTTCGTTTTCGTTCAGATAGCAAGACGGGTCCTGTGCCCACAGGTCACCGTAGATAGCATAGGCGCGGCTGCGCGAGCCGCCGTTGCAGATATCGATGACGCCGCACTCATGGCAGTAACCCCCGAGATTACGGGGATGCTCGCGCAAGCGTGTCAGCATCTCGCTGTTTTCATCCAGCCAGATCTCGCTGAAGGGACGTTCGGTCATATTGCCGATATAAAACGGGAAGAACGGATCGGGCTTGACCCGCCCCATCCAGTCGATATTGCCGAGCTTGCGGCCCGCACTGTTTCCGCCCCAATTACGGAGGCGTCGTACCATCTCTTCGCGGTGCTCGGGATATTTCGCTGAAAATTTTTCCAGAAAGACGATCGCATCCATCTCCATATTGCCGGTGACGATATCGATATCACGCCCCTGTTCGATATATTCGAACGCCTTGTCGATGATAAAATCGACGAATGCCCGCCGCTCTTCTTTGGAAATGTCGATCTTGAGGTTATCCAGTCCCCGCCCGCTGTAGACCAGATGCGAGATATAGATCTTGTCGACACCGATCTCCTCGGCCAGTTCGAAAATGGCATGGAAACTCTCTTTCGTTTCGTTGGTAATCGTGAACCGGATGCCCGCATTGCCGCCGTGCTTCTGGATCAGTGCGATGGCGTCGAGGCTTTTGCGGTACGCGCCTTCCAGCCCCCGGAAGCGGTCGTGAACCTCCTCGATTCCGTCGATGCTGATCCCGATATAGTTGAAAGTCTCTATGATGCGGTCGACGTTCTTTTCGCTGACGTACAAGCCGTTGGTCGAAAGATACGTCACGATCCCCGCCTCGCGCATGGCATGGGCGATCTCGACGGTGTCACGACGACTCAGCGGTTCGCCGCCGGCGAGCACGATGTGATGGTCGTGCTCACCGGCGGCGAACCGCTGCTGCGCCCCGAC
>JALWNV010000282.1:9685-10751 GCA_027083665.1 Helicobacteraceae bacterium | reverse complement strand
ACGAGCGGATTGCGCAGACGGCGACGGAGATCCCGCTGCATCGTTACCTCAGCACGCAAAGCATCGAGGGCCGGGAGCAGGTGATCTTTTTGGCGCTGCTCAAAGAGGAGTACAGCGCGGGTGACGATTCGCTGCGCGAGATGACGACCCTGATTGATCTGATCAGCTCGGACGAATACGAACGTATCAAGAACCGCTCTTTGCTCGAAGAGGGTTCGAAGCTGCTGTCGGAAGAGATCATCGACTATGAGGAGATGCTCAGTCCCTTCGGCGGAATTTCGCGTGCGTTTTATATCGTCGATGAGGTGCTTCAGCATATCATGCATCCGCAGAAAAAGAAAAAAGTCCACAAACTCAAACTCGATATGCTGATCAAAGATCAGGATATTTTCGAACTGGTCGAACCGGCAACGACGCTAGAGGATGTCGTTTTGAACGATGAAACACGCAAGGTGCTTCGGAATCTCATGCGGCAGATGGACAAGGAGGTGACGGCCCGCCTGGTCAAGTGGGGGATCCGCAAGAAGCGCCGCGGCGTGGATGCGCGTATGATTTTCTACGGTCCGCCGGGGACGGGAAAGACGATGACGGCCTATTCGCTCGCCAGGTCGCTCAAGCGTCAGGTGCTCAGTTTCGACTGTTCGAAAATTCTTTCCATGTATGTCGGCGAAAGCGAGAAAAACGTCCGGAAAATTTTCGATACGTTCAAAGAGCTGACCGAAAAGACGAAAACGGAACCGATTCTGCTGCTCAACGAAGCCGATCAGTTTCTCGGCGCAAGATCGTCGGGATCGGGCGGAAGCGCCGAACAGATGCACAATCAGATGCAAAATATCTTTCTCGAACAGATCGAGGGCTTCCGGGGGATACTGATCGCGACGACGAATCTGCTCGAGAATATCGACAACGCCTTCTCGAGACGTTTCAACCACAAGATAGAGTTCAAGCGCCCCGACCGGCGGCAGCGCAGTTTGCTTTGGGAAAAGATGCTGCCGAAAAACGCACCGTACGAGGAGGGCTTCGATCTGCAGAAGCTGGCGGAGTATGACCTCACCGGGGGCCAGAT
>JALWNV010000282.1:0-9675 GCA_027083665.1 Helicobacteraceae bacterium | reverse complement strand
GATCAGTCTGGTCGTCAGAAACACCGCTTTTGCCGTTGCGACGATGCCGGAGCCGCTTTTTACCGTCGATAGTTTTCTCGAGGAGATCGAGAAGGAGAAACGCGGTATGTTCGACGCCGCAAAGGCGATGGGCTTCCTGGCCCGCTGATCTGTTACGAAACGACCCGTTTCCCGGAGCATCTGTTTTTTCGACTTGTTTCCATTCGTGACACGGGGCGGGAAAAGCGCAGGACCCTTGCATCGTTTAATTTCCTTTTTGCTATATTGCTAAGAACTATTTTGTCATGAAATAAGACTGGGAAAAGCCCCGAAAATTCGGTGTTTTTTGCTGTTTTAAACCACTAAAAAAGGTTGGATGTATGGAACAGATAGGCGTTTCACACCCGTATTTCGGTGTATTTATCCTCTTCGTGCTGACATTCGGCGCGTTCTACGCGACGACGGTAGCGGCACGATTCGTCAGTCGTGCGATGGCGGCAAAAGATACGGAAAAGATCAAGCTTTCCATTTACGAATGCGGGCCGGAAGTAACGAAGCAGCCCAACAGAATCTCGCCGCAGTTTTATCTGTTTGCGCTGCTGTTCTTGCTGTTTGACGTGGAGATCGTGTTCATGTTCCCGTGGGCGATCGACTTCAAACTGCTGGGTTGGTTCGGATTTGCCGAGATGCTGCTGTTCATTCTGCTGCTGGCGATCGGTTTTGTATATGCATGGAAGAAAGGAGCGCTTGAATGGCACAACATCAAGTAAACTACGCACAAGACGGCGGGCTTCCCGTCGCACTGACGACGGTCGACAAGGTCGTCAACTGGGGACGTTCGAATTCGCTGTGGGCGTTGACCTACGGTCTGGCCTGCTGCGGGATCGAAATGATGGCGTCGGGGGCGTCGCGCTATGACTTCGACCGGTTCGGGACGATTTTCCGCGCCTCGCCGCGTCAGGCGGAGCTGATGATCGTCGCGGGAACGCTGACGAAAAAGCACGCCGAATTCATCCGCCGTCTGTACGACCAGATGACGGAACCGAAATGGGTCATCTCGATGGGGTCGTGCGCCAACACCGGCGGGATGTTCAATACCTACGCGACCGTACAGGGCGTCGACCGGGTGATTCCGGTCGACCTCTACCTTCCCGGCTGTGCGCCGCGTCCGGAGACCCTGCAGTATGCGGTGATGATGCTGCAGAAGAAGATTCGCCGTGAAAAAGCGATCAAAGCACAAAAACCCAAAAGGCTGATGTAATGAGACGTTATACGCCAAAAGACGATGTTCAGAAAAAGCCGTACTACACCGACCGCTACTGGGTCGCCCCGCAGGTGCCGAAATATCCGGTTGAAGAGGATGAAGTGTTCGCCGAAGATCTCAAGGCGATCAAGAAAAAGTTCAAAGTCGACGACGCCTATATCCAGGTGGAGCAGATGGTGGTCTATATCCGTTCCGAAGACAACTTCGGCGTGCTGCAGCTGATGCGGGACGAACTGGGATACACCCAGCTTTCCGAACTCAGCGCGATCGACCGGCTGGCCGAGCGGGGGCAGTTCGAAGTCTTCTACCAGATGCTGAGCATGCAAAAACGCAAGCGTGTCCGCGTCAAGATGCTCATTGACGAGCATGAGGCGGTCAACAGTGTCGAGAAGCTTTTCCGAAGCGCCGACTGGGCCGAGCGCGAGATGTACGACATGTTCGGAATCAAGCTCAACAACCATCCGTTTCCCAAACGTATCCTCATGCCCGACGACTGGGAAGGGTTCCCGCTGCGCAAGACCTATCCGCTGCAAGGCGACGAGTTTGCGGCGTGGTACGAAGTCGACAAGATCTTCGGTAAAGAGGCCCGTGATATCATCGGGCCGGAGCTGCGCGACAGCGCGATGGTCGACCGCTACGATACCAAACGTTTCGCCCGCCTGGGGCACGAAGTCCCGTACGGTGCCGAGTTCAAAGCAGATCAGCCCGAGACTCCGCTGGGGTACCAGGAGGAAGAGGGTGTCTTTATGATCGAGAAATTCGATGAAGAAAAATCCGTCGTCATCAGCGACAGAGACAGATAAGGCCAAGCATGCAACAGACGAACAGATTACGACCGTTTTTTGAAAACATTACGTTTGAACGCGACGACAACGAGCTGGTGCTCAACTTCGGACCGCAGCACCCGTCAGCGCACGGGCAGCTGCGCCTGATGCTGCACCTGCAGCAGGAGCAGATCGTCAAAGCCCATCCGGATGTCGGCTATCTGCACCGCGGGATGGAGAAGATGGCGGAGAACATGATCTACAACGAGTTCATGCCGACGACCGACCGGATGGACTATATCGCGTCGAGCTCGAACAACTACGGTTTCGCCCTTGCGGTCGAGAAGCTGATCGGCCTCGAAGTGCCGCGCCGTGCGAAAGTCATCCGTATGATGCTGCTCGAGATCAACCGCCTGATGTCGCACCTGTTCTGGCTGGCGACGACCGCGCTCGACATCGGGGCGATGACGGTCTTCCTCTACGCGTTTCGCGAGCGCGAGTATCTGATGGACCTCGTCGAGGATTACTGCGGGGCGCGCCTGACGCACGCCGCAATCCGTATCGGGGGCGTGCCGCTGGATATTCCCGACAACTTCCTGGGCGACCTCAAGAAGTTCCTCGACAAACTGCCGGAGAATATCAAGGACTACGAGGACCTGCTCGATCAGAACCGTATCTGGAAGATGCGGATGGAAAACGTCGGTGTCATTCCGACCGAAATGGCGCTCTCGTGGGGCTGTACCGGTCCGATGCTGCGCGCATCGGGCGTGAAGTGGGATATCCGGAAAGAAGAGCCGTACGAGCTCTACGACGAAGTCGATTTCGATATTCCGTGGTCGGACCGCGGCGACAACTACGCGCGCTACAAAATTTATATGGCAGAGATGCGCGAAAGTGCGAAAATTCTTTACCAGACCATCGATATGTACAATGAAACGGTCAAAAACAACCAGACCGAGCTGATGGCCCATGCGCCGCAGTACATCTCCGCTCCCAAGCTCGACATTATGACGCAGAACTATTCGCTGATGCAGCATTTCGTACTCGTGACGCAGGGAATGCGACCGCCGGTCGGAGAGGTCTATGCGGCGACGGAGTCGCCTAAAGGAGAACTGGGTTACTTTATCCGTTCCGAGGGCGGTCCCTACCCGTACCGTCTGAAGGTGCGCGCACCGTCGTTCTGGCATACCGGGATCCTCACGGACCTGCTGCCGGGCCATTACATTCCGGACGTCGTTTCCATTATCGGAACGACCAATATCGTCTTCGGCGAAGTCGACAGATAAAAGGAGCCATGGATGAAACGTTACGACTTGAGACATCTGCATAACGACTTCGACGATCGCATGGTCGAAATTATGGAAAAAGTGCCTGCGGGCGAAGTGATCATCTTCTTGTTCGAAGTGGGTGATTTCACGCCGGTACAGCGCAGCGCGGATCTGATGAAAGAGCACGGTTACGAACTGCTCAATTCATTGAAGTTCAACGAGGTCGACTGGACCATCGTTGTCAGAAAAAACCGAGGATAAGACGTGAGCAAAGTCTATTTTTCTACGTGGAAATCGGAGCAGATCAACAACATCGGCAAACCCGAGGACGCGTGGGAAGAGTCGGCGTACAAACTGCCGATGCAGTACAACGAGCACCGCGAAGCCAAAGCCTTTATCGGCTGGGACGGCGTGGCGCTGTACGACGAAGATGTCGACGTTGTGCGGCTGGCGACCGAGTACGCCGCGCAGTATCAGGTCTACTCCGAGGCGTGCGGGCGCTGTGCCCCCGGACGCTGGGGCGGACGGATCCTGTACGATCTGCTCGACAAGATCGCGCGCGGCGAAGGGAGCCGCAGCGATATGGACCATCTCAAAGAGGTGGCACGCAACATGCAGCTGACCTCCAAATGCGAGATCGGAAAGACCGTTCCCAACCCGCTGCTTGATCTCATGACCCATTTCGAGTCGGATTTTCTCGAATGCATCGAAAAACAGAAGCCGTCGAAACACTACCATGAAGAAGTCGGCTACGTCGCGAAGATCACCGCGCCGTGTACGGACGCCTGTCCGGCGCACGTCGACATTCCGGCCTATATCGAAGGGGTGCGCGACCTGCGGTTTGACGACTCGCTCATCGCGACACGCCAGACGATGCCGCTGGCGCATACCTGCGGCCGTGTCTGTCCGCATCCGTGCGAAGACGAATGCCGCCGGACGAATCTCGACGAGCCAATTTCGATTATGGAGCTCAAGCGTCTGGGTGCGGACTACGAAACCGATCACGGCTTCGGGTTTTTCCATCCGGCGGAAAAGAAACCCGATACGGGCAAGAAAGTCGCCGTGATAGGCGCCGGCCCGGCAGGTCTGACGACGGCGTATTATCTCGCCCTCGAAGGGGTGCACTGCGATGTCTACGAAGAGCTGCCGGTGCTCGGCGGCGAAGTGACCGTCGGGGTTCCCGAGTACCGTATGCCGTGGGCGAAATACGAAAAGGATATCGAGGCGGTGAAGGATCTCGGGGTCAATTTCATCACGAACACCCGTGTAACGGCGGAGATGATGCGGCAGTTCGAGAAAGAGTACGATGCCGTGATGGTCGCGACGGGAACCCGGATCTCCAAAAAGGTGCGCTGCGAAAACGAACGGCCTGAAATCAAGGGTTACTGGGGAGCGATCGACTTCCTCGACAAAGTCAACCTTTACGTCAAATTCGGATATACCCTGAGCGAAGCGGAAAAAGAGGAGTATATGATCGACAACGACTACGTCGACCTGACCGGAAAAACGGTCGTGTGCGTCGGGGGCGGTTTCACCTCGATGGACGTCGTGCGCTGTTCGGTACGTGCCGGGGCGAAGAAGGTCATTATGCTCTACCGTCGTGACGAGAAGACGATTATCCGCAACACCACATACGAAGAGTACCATGAAGCGGTCGAAGAGGGGGTGGAGTTCATCTTCCACTCCGCGGTGCAGAAGATGGTCGATGAAGACGACGTACTCAAAAAACTCGTCGTTGACCGATTCGAACTCGTTCCCGATCCCGACGGCGGGCGTCCGCAGCTCAAGAAGATCGAGGGGGCATCTTTCGAGATCGAGTGCGACTATCTGATCCCCGCCGTTTCGCAAAGCGCGGATTTGGATCTGCTGCCTGAAGAGTGGGAGATCGAAATGACCTCGTGGGCGACCATTAAGACCAACGGCCGCGACTATATGACCTCGCGCAAAGGGATTTTCGCATCGGGAGATTGCGAATACGGCCCCATGACGATCGTCAATGCCGTCGGCCAGGCGAAGCGGGCATCTTCGGTGATCTCCCGCTATGTGCAAACGGGCGAGATATCGCTTACCGACGAGGAGATTATGGAAGATCAGCTGCGCAAGATGCGGGTCTACGACAAGAACGAAAAAGTGACAGGCTGGCTTCCCGGGCTGCCGCGGCAGCGCAGCGAAGTCGTTGATGTCGACATTCGCAAAAGCAGCAACGTCGAGGTCAATTTCGGCCTGACGCAGGAACAGGCGATCAGCGAGGCGGAGCGGTGCATGCGCTGCTACTACATCGCGATGGTCGCGAACTGAGGAGGCGGGGATGAGCAAGACGATAAACTTTACGATCGACGGCCGCCCGGTCAGCGCGGCGGAGGGGGAAACGATCCTGAACGTCGCCCGCCGCGAGGGAATCTATATCCCGACGATGTGCTACCTCGAAAAGACCAATCCCGCCGCATCGTGCCGCCTTTGTGTCGTTGAATGCGAAGGGGTGGAAGGGATGGTGCTTAGCTGCCAGACTCCGCCGACGGAAGGCCTGGCGGTGACGAGCGATAACGCCAGGCTGCATGAAGAACGGACGAATATCATGCGTCTGTACGACGTCAACCATCCGCTCGAGTGCGGGGTGTGTGACAAGTCCGGGGCCTGCGACTTGCAGAACAAGACCATGGAATTCGGTGTCGACGCGCAGCACTTCACGGCCAAAGACCAGCCTCGACACAACAATCACTGGGGGCTGATCAATTACGACCCGAGCCTGTGCATTATGTGCGAGAAGTGTACGCACGTCTGTAACGAAGTGATCGGCGATGACGCCATCGAGCTGTTGTTCGGCGGCTACAAGTCGACGGTGGTTCCCAAAAACAGCGATACCCTCGACTGTACGTTCTGCGGGGAGTGTATCGCGGTCTGTCCGGTCGGGGCGCTGATCAGTTCGGATTTCCAGTATACGGCCAACGCCTGGGAACTGACGCGCATTCCGTCGACGTGCGCACACTGCTCCGCCGGCTGTGCGCTCGAATACGAGGTCAAAACCTACGGCGCGGGACGTCCCGGCGAAGAGCGGATTTTCCGTGTGACGAACAATTTCGAATTTACGACGCTGTGCGGCGCGGGACGTTTCGGATTCGACTACGATGTACGAGCGTCAAAGGATCCTGCGGCGTTCGAGGCGGCCGTATCGGCACTCGAAAAAGCCGATGCGGTACGTTTCCCGTCGATCATCACCAATGAAGAGGCACTGATGCTGCAGCGGCTCAAGGAAACGCGGGGGATTCGCCTGTATAACGAGGATGCCCGCCGTTACAAGGTGTTCATGGACGCGTTCCGCTCCGTCGAGCCCTCCGAAAAGGTCTTTGCCACGACGGATTCGCTCAAGGAGAGTACCGGAATCATCGTCGTCGGAAGCAGAATCGCGACGGACAATCCCGGGGTGCGTTATGCCATGACGACGGCGGCCCGCCATCACGGATCGAAGATCGCCTACATGCATCCGATGGAAGATACGCTGCTGCAAAATGTGGTGACGCAGTTCGTCAAGTACGAAGTGGGAACCGAAGAGGGCGTATTGGCGCTGCTGGCGAAAACGCTGCTGGAGCAGGCGGAACTGACCAAAAAAGCGCAGGCGTTTCTTGACTCGCTCGACGAGGGTTATCTCAGTGCGGAAAGCAATGTCGGCGAAGAGGAGCTGGAGACGCTGCGCCGCAGTCTGCAGCGCAGCAAAAACAATACGCTTGTGCTCGGAAGCGACTTGATGGGCCATCCCCGTGCCGAAAATATCGCGAAGATCGCGGCGCTCATCGCACGATACGGCGATTTCAAGGTCCTTGTTGCGGCGCGGGAAGTCAATACCGTCGGGGCGGCGGCCATCTGCGATCTCGATATCGACGAAGGCGGGAGTGCCGTAGGCTACAATGCCCCGGGTGATTTTGTTATCGGAGCGGACGAAACGGCCGATCTGGTTACACCGGCATTGAATCAGCAGGAGGGGACGGTCGTCAGTCTCAACCGTCACCTGCTTCCGCTCAACGCGGCTGTCGGTTTTGACGGCTATGAACTCAATGATCTGGCGAACGCGCTGGGTGTCGGAAAAACGCACACGATCGATTTTACGGCTGAATTGCCGGAAGATGCCGGGTTCAGGGGGATCGCCTTCGATGATCTGGAAAATTTCCATTCGCCGCTGGGCGAAGACCGCCGCGGATACAGGCTGGCCCTGCCGAAAGCGAAAGTGACATCGCAGCCGGACGAGGTGGATGAACTTCCGGAATTCAACGGGACGGTCGTCTATCGATGCGACCCTGTACTGCAATTCAACGCTTTCACGGCTCGGACCTCACAGCTTTCCGATGCCGCAGGCGCACTGACGGGTTCGGAACAGTTCGCGACGGCGGCACGTATCGCCGACGGCGACCGTGTGACGATCGTGCGCGCGGGCGGTGAATATACGCGCGAGTTCAAACTCGATACCACACTGAAAGGAACGATAGCCCTCGAGCCGACGTTCGACGGCGGATTTTCCGCCGCGAACGCCGCTTACCGGTTTGAAAAAGTCAAAATCATGAAAGCGAGTAATGATGAGTAAAGTAACTATAACGATTGACGGTCGGCAGATCACGTGTGAAGAAGGCGAGTTCATACTCAACGCTGCGCGTGCGAACGGGATATTCATTCCCGCCATCTGTTATCTGACACGCTGCAGTCCGACCCTGGCCTGCCGTATCTGTCTGGTCGAAGCTGACGGCAAACAGGTCTATGCCTGTAATGCCAAGGCCAAAGACGGGATGAACATCACAACATCGACGGAAAATATCGAGACGGAACGCCGTTCGATTATGGAAGTTTACGATGTCAACCATCCGCTGCAATGCGGCGTGTGTGACCAGTCGGGTGAGTGCGAGCTTCAAAACTATACACTCGAGATGGGAGTCGATTCGCAGCATTACGCCATTGCCGATGTCGAACGTCCGATCCGCGACTGGGGACATCTGCACTACGACGCGGGGCTGTGTATCGTCTGTGAGCGCTGCGTTACCGTGTGCAAGGATATGATCGGAGACAACTCGCTCAAGACGGTTCCGCGCGGCAGCGGAGCGATTGACCCGGCGTTCAAAGAGAGTATGCCGAAAGACGCCTACGCGATGTGGAACAAGCTCAACAAATCCGTGATCGGGCTTACCAGCGGTGAAGAGATGCTCGACTGTACACGCTGCGGCGAATGTGCCGCGGTCTGTCCCGTCGGAGCGCTTGTCGATACGGATTTCGTCTATACCAGCAATGCCTGGGAACAGCGGAAGATTCCCGCGACCTGCTCGCACTGCTCGGCCGGGTGTGCGCTCAACTACGAGGTCAAGCACACCTCCGTCGAAAACCCCGAAGAGAAGATCTACCGTACCAGCAACGAGTGGAACTATGTTTCGCTGTGCGGTGCGGGACGCTACGGCTACGATTTCGAGAACCGCGATGTCGAAAAAGACGAAGCGGCGTTCGCTGCGGCGCTCGAGGCGTTCGGAAAAGCCGACACGATCCGTTTCACCAGCACGATCACGAACGAAGAGGCCCTGATCCTGCAGAAGCTCAAAGAGCAAAAAGGCTACCGCCTGATCAACGATGATGCCCGTATCTTCCGCCGGTTTCTCAACGACTACGGCCAGATCAGCGGGCACCAGCTTTACGGAAGTGATCTCAAAGCGACGCATGACGCGAATTTTGTCGTCTCGGTCGGGACCGCGCTCAAATCGGACAATCCGAACGCCCGTTACGCGTTCAACAACGCTATCAAGATGAACAAGGGGGCGGGACTGTATTTCCATCCGCTGAAAGACCCGGTCATCGAAGGAATCGGGAAAGGCGTTTTTCCCGCTTATCATGCGCCGCTGCGCGAAGAAGCCGTTTTGTACCTGATGCTTGACCTCTTCGGTGACAAAGAGACGATGCCCAAAGAGACCGTCGACTATCTGGCCTCGTTTCATTCGACGAAGACGATCACGGTCGAAGAGACGGTCAAAGAGAAAGTTGTCGAGAAAGTGATCGTGAAGAAGGTGAACGAAGAGACGGGTGAAGAGGAGGAAGTCGAAGAAGAAAAGACCAAGATGGTACCCAAAAAGGTCTCCAAAGAGGTCGAGGTCGACGACAACCGCTTGCTGGAGCTGCTCGATATTGATGCCGAGAAGTTCAACGCCTTCATGGAAAAGAACATGAAGAAAAAAGACCGCTTCGCCCTGATCGCCGGACCGGATCTCTACACGCATCCGAATGCGAAAAATATTGCGCGTCTGCTTGCGCTTGTCGAAAAACACAGCCCGTTCGAGCTGGTGATGATTCCGCCGCTGACCAACACGCTCGGAGTCGGACTGATCTGCGATCTCGACGAGGAGCCGGGCGAATACGTCATCGGCTACAACGCTCCGGG
>JALWNV010000281.1 GCA_027083665.1 Helicobacteraceae bacterium | reverse complement strand
TGTCGATTTTGAGTGTACTGACCGGCAGGCGTTTGGGAGAGGCCAGTGACGAATAGCCGGTGCCTAAATCGTCAATGGCGATCTCGATACCCATGCCGCTGATTTTTTTCAATGCTTCGATGGAGCGTTCGGGGTCACGCATCATTTGCGATTCGGTGATTTCAAGCTCGAGCCGGGGGATATCGAATCCGGCTTCGTCGATCGCATCGGAAAGTTTCGAAAGAAATGTTTTGTCTTCGAGCTGCTGGATAGAGAGATTGATGGCCAGAATTCCGGGCTGAAGCCCTTTTTCATGCCAAGAACGTATCTGGCGCATGGCCTGATGCAAAACAAATTCGCCCAGCGGCTGTATCATATTGGTCGCTTCCGCGACAGGGATGAAACGATCCGGCGGTATCATCCCCTGTTTGGGGTGTTTCCAGCGCAGCAGGGCCTCCAGGCCGTAGATACGCTGACCGTCCATGTCGACTTGCGGCTGATAATAGACCTCGAATT
Source organism: Helicobacteraceae bacterium (assembly GCA_027083665.1). Classification (GTDB taxonomy): domain Bacteria; phylum Campylobacterota; class Campylobacteria; order Campylobacterales; family Sulfurimonadaceae; genus Thiomicrolovo. The sequence continues at coordinate 2,027 of JALWNV010000281.1, read as the reverse complement.
CGCCTTTTTCGAGTGCCGTATGCATATCGGCTTCGATCATCGCCCTTTCGATGGCGTGGTGGGTCATGGTGCTGGAATAGAATTGAAACTGTGCTTTGCCCGCCTCTTTGGCTTTGTACATGGCGGTATCGGCGAATTTCAATAGGTCCTCCCCGTTTTCGGAGTCTTTCGGGTACCGGCTGATCCCGATACTGGCACTGATATGCAGATCGTGCATTTTGGTTTTGATGGACGGACTCAGTGCGGTGAGAATGCGGGAGGCGATCATTTCGATATCTTCGGATGAACGAATATGCTGCAAGATAATAATGAATTCATCCCCGCCCAACCTGGCCAGGGTATCGTACTCTTTGATGCTGCCTGAAAGCCGTTCGGCGATAATGCGCAAAACATTGTCTCCGATAGAGTGCCCCAGTGTGTCGTTGATCTGCTTGAAGTTGTCCAGATCGATGAAGAAGAGGGCGAAACATTCGTGATGCATGTTCGCATTCACGACGGCCTGCTCGAGCCGGACGTCGAACAGTGCGCGGTTCGGAAGACCTGTCAGCGTATCGTGATACGCCTGATGTCTGAGTTTTTGCTGGACTTCATGCAGCTGGGTGATATCCACGTCGAATATGATAGCGGCATTTTTGTTGTTGAACTTTTTATACTGGACATAAGACTGTACGGGATAGCTGCTGCCGTCTTTGCGAAGATGGACCGTTTCGTTGAAGATGCTGCCTTGTTCGATCAGCGCTCTTTGAAGCCGGGAAAGTTTTTCCGGTGTCAAATCGGCATTGATATCGCACAGGGTCATATTGAGCAGTTCCCGGCGCGAATAGCCCAATGCGTTCATGGCTGCCGCGTTCACATACAGTATGCGATAGCTGTCTTTTTCGACGACATAGACTTCGTTGGTCGAATCTTCGATAATGGAGGCGAGTTCGCTGTTTTGTTCGCGCAAGGCGACCTGTTCGGTGATGTCCAGTGTCGTGCCGACCATCTTCAGCGGCTCGCCCTGCGCGTCCATGATCACTTTTGCGCTGATCAAAAGTGTGATAATTTTGCCGTCGTTTCGCCGCACACGGACATCAATCGTCTTTTGATTTCCCTTCTTTACCAGTTTCAGCGCTTCTTCGGCTTTGGGGAAATCTTCTTCCAGGAGCATGGAGAAGAAGGTGTCCAATGTCGGTTCCGTCGTTTCAGGGTCCAGGCCGTAGATGCGATAGCTCTCCTTGGACCAAACCGACTTTCTTGTCTGAAGATCCACCTCCCAGCTTCCGAAGTGCCCGACGGCCTGAGCCTCTTCGAGCGCTTCGCGTTTTGCGTCGATAATTTGTTTTTCCGCTTCGAGTTCCAGATAGCGCTGATGCATCTCCTTTGTCGTGATATCGAGAAGATGGGAAAGTGCTTTAGTGGTTTTCTGATAATCGTTGAGTGTGCGGTGTATCCTGGGGACTTTTGACGGACGGGAGCTTTTTCGGGGGGTTTCGCTCAGGGCCAGAATGGTCATGGTCTGGTTGAGAAGCTCGCATTTTCCCTGTCGGCTGTAGAACTCTCCGTAGGTGAAAAAGCCCGCTGTTTCCGAGATCGACTGAAGCGGGAGAATCTCCTGTTCGATGAGGTTGGGCATAAAACGGCGGCGGGCCATGCAGGAATAGACAAAGATGGACTCGACGGCCTGATGATTCAGGCTCCGGGTCGGCAGATGTGATTTGTCGAGAATCAAAGAGGCGTCTCCGTGCCCGAAGCGTACAGAGTCGCCCGGTCTAAGGTTGCCGCTAAAAGAGAGTGAACCGTCTTCATGGGCGGAAACGACCGCCCTGGCTACTTCCGTGCCGTTTCGGTCGATAATCAAAGGCAATTCTATTCCGATGGCGGGAAGGCCGTCGGCGACGTCGTCTCCGAGATAGTGACGGTATATCTGCTGTGCAGGCCGGTCGTCGATCGTATAGACACGATTATTTTCGGCACGGGTGATACGCATCGTTTTACCGATGGGCTGCCAGTTGAAGCTGTAATCGGTATAGACCTGTAGTGTCGGA
>JALWNV010000280.1 GCA_027083665.1 Helicobacteraceae bacterium | reverse complement strand
TGGCTATAGAGAGAGGGAAACGCCCGGCCCCCATTCCGAACCCGGAAGCTAAGCCTCCCTTCGCTGATGATACTGCCCCTTTCAGGAGTGGAAACGTAGGTCGCCGCCTGGTTCAGTCAGAATTTTTTTCTTCCGAGACAACTCCAATTTACCCCCTTTACAAAAACAAAGACACACTTGAAAACCCTCTGAATGTAACGTTTTGTAGCATTATGATAAAATTATCAAAATATTCTCTCTTTTGTATCAAAAAACCGATTTCGTTTTTATTTGTTGCAATCAGCATTGAAATCTCCTATATTGATAACTTCATAATATAAAAATCTTTTATTCTAAAAAAAATACTCGAAATGCTTAGAATTCTTATAAGTGCATGTGATTTATGCTTTATTTTCTTCAGATTCGCTTTATTTATACTTACCTATAATGACCGCAGTTGAAAGCTCTGCGCTTTCTGTCAATACTATTATTCGTAGGAGAATTAATGACACGTACAATTAAACTCGCTGTTGCGGCAGCAATGGCTCTTGGAACCACTTCGGCATTTGCGACAAACGGGGACAACCTGATCGGTCTCGGTGCGAAAGCCCGCGGAATGGGCGGTATCGGTATCGGTATGTCGCACGGTGCAGAATCCGGTCTTTCCAACCCGGCTCTCATTGATGCCAACGAAGTGACATTCGGCGGTACGATTTTTATGCCGAAAGTAAATTTTCAAAACAAGGGTTCAGTGCCGGATCCGACAAATCCGCAAAACATGATGCCCATAGGAACAACATCTGCTGATAGCAAGTCAGATCTTTCTGTTATTCCGGAAGTTGCTTTGTCTGTAAAAGTCAATGATATGTTTACATGGGGTATCGGTATGTACGGTGTTGCCGGAATGGGTGTTGATTACCGTGATGATACTGCCGTATACAGCAACGGTCCCGGCCAATACCCTAGTCCTGACGGCCCTCAAAATGCATATGCCGGTACGATGAGCGGCACTAATCAGATGTTGACAAATCTGCAGCTGATGCGTTTTGCCGTGCCGCTTGCATTTCATATGAGCGGATTCAGTTTTGCTGTTTCCCCGATTTTGCAATACGGATCACTTTCGATCGCCTATAATAACGGTTCGTATTTTAATATGCCTCAAATGGATCAGCAGGGTGACATCAACTTTGTGCCGCGTAATGTTATGACGGGACACGGTGTTTCCCAGGACTTCGGTTTCGGCTATAACATCGGCTTGGCATATGAAATTTCCGGCTTGACAATCGGTGCAGTATATACTTCCGCAATCGATATGGAGTACAAAGACCAAATCTCGAAAGCTTCAAAGAATTTTGGGCTGAACCGCGGTGCCGGTATCAGCGACCATCTGGAACAACCGGCCGAGATGGGAATCGGTGTTTCATATAAGCTCGGAGGAAATACATTTGCAATCGACTACAAGAACATTCAATGGTCATCGGCAAAAGGATACAAGGACTTTAAATGGGACGATCAGAATGTGATCGCAATCGGTTACGAGTATGCTGCCGAAGGATGGGCTGTACGTGTCGGATACAACTATGCATCGAATCCGATCAAGGAGCAAACCGCTGCAAATATGCAGACAGATTACGACGGTGCGGTTATCAACTATTTCAACAGCGCGGGATTCCCGGCAACGGTTGAATCTCACTTTACATTGGGTGGAAGTTATACCATCAGCAAGACTTTCGGTTTGGATTTTGCATATTCATATGCACCTGAAACAAGCTTCTCGTACGATACGAGTGCTTTGACGCAGGCACAGATTTACGCGGCCACCTATGCGGCAACTCAAGGAAATAAGCAGATGGCCGGTCAGGCTGCTGCGGCTTCGAGTTCTGAAGCGACTGTCAAACACTCCCAGCAGGGCGTAACAGTTGCAATGACGATCAAGTTCTGATCCATACAGTTAAACTTCATTCTTCCGCCTTCGGGCGGACTCCTGTAGCAGCATTTGCTTTATCGTAGGTTGTTGACATATGACTAACGCTGTCCTGGCAATGAGACGGGCTGAAACATAAGGAAAACCTTTAGTGATTTACACAGGTTCATATATAAGTTTTATCAAAATATGTGTTAGAATAGACCGATTTTTCAAAAGATCGTGTTCAGACAAACGTATAAAAGTTTTATGTGAATGACGATAGCGAAAGGAGTACCATGTTTTTGAAAAAGACTTTGATTGCGGCTGCGGCCATCGCATTGGCTTCAGTGGTGGCATCGGCTTCTGCAGACGGCGTAAGGTTCAATATTGCCAAAGGGAACAAAGAAGCGGTATTTATGCGAATGCTCGACAAGGATCTGGAGCCGACCGGCTTTGTCCTTTCCGATCCGCATGAACGGATCAACGATGCCTATAAGCAAAAGTACGGTACGCCGGGAGCCAAAGAGTACGACCCGGACTATAAACCGGTACTCGATACTCTGGGGTTTTTTTCCATCTCCAACGATGAAGTGCTTCGGCCGTTGCTGCTGAAAGCCCCGGGTCTTGGAGCGTTCAGTC
>JALWNV010000279.1 GCA_027083665.1 Helicobacteraceae bacterium | reverse complement strand
AAAGGCAGCGAACTTACCGCCGATTTGCAACTGTCGACTGTCGCGTTTTCACTGCAGGGAAACCGTCTAGGGTTCAATCTTGCCGGAGGGACATTTATGCTGCCGCTTTCTTTACACGACAATACGATATCGGAGCTGCCGTTTAGGCATCTGGCGCTGACGGCGATCGGCGACGTTTCGGATGAAAACGTCAACGCCGGCATTATTGCCGAAACAGGAGAGTACCTGTTGCTGCTGAACCGTCTTGTTTACGACATGAAAAAGAGCTCGCTTCATACCGCATACCGCTTCTCGACGTTGGGAAACCTCCCGGTCGATCTTGGCGGTAAAAACGCGCTTCAGGGCAATCTTTCCCTCGAGGATGCGCGTCAGATATCGATAACTGTCGGTTCGGAAAACTTGAAAGATCCGCTCGAAATCAGCTTCAAAAACAGTAGGTTAAGTGTCATATCAAATAATATACCGACGAAAGCGATTTTCTCGATTCTCAGATATCCGCCGCTCTTCAACGGGCACTTCACGCTCGATGCCGATGTCGATCTCAACACCTCGCCGCCGTCGGTCAACGCTTCGCTGCACAGTTTTGATCTTATACCGCTGCAAAACGATCCGCTTGCCGAAGACTTGAACCTGACACGCCCTGTCCACGCCGATCTCTCCGTGTACAATCGGAAAAACCGCTATTTCGCTTCGCTCGATGTCGATTCGCAGCTCTTTCGCACCCATCAAACGCAAATGGTCTTTGACAGTGAAGCGATGAGAGCGACACTGGATTCGACTCTGACCGGTATCGCGTTGCCCGGATATCGTACGCAGCGACTTCGCCTCCGTTCCGTTGTCGACCTGAACCGTTCGAACCTCCATGACACCGTAGTATCGAGTGACTTCGAACATCTTGAAATCCCCTACCTTCATTTCGGCGGCGATATGCTGGGCGATTTCTCTTTCAGCGCCCGCCGCCTCGACCGTTTCTCGCCGGACCTGAACCGTTCCGTCATGATGGAAGGCCGAGGGCGTATCGCCAGTCGAAACGGAAAAACGGCCATCCATGCCGCTACGAACCTGTTCGGTCCGTTTGAGCTTTCTTTGGCCGGCGACACAATCGAGATGCGCCTGACGGATCTAGACCTGGACCCGCTGTTCCGGATACTCAACCGCCCCGCCCCGCTGCAGGGAAAACTGCGCTCGGTCGTACGGTTCGAAAACGGTGCATTGGCCGCCACGATGCATTCGGACCGACTGAAGCCCGCCAAAGCGCTGGAGAAGACGCTTCGCCCTTTTCCGCTGGATATAGAGCTCGACGCCACCCGGTGCAGAGGCCGGGTCTTCGCAAAAGCCTCTCTCAACACGGCAGCGGACAGTATCACACTTTCATCGCTCAATATCGATCTTGACCGAAAGTCGGTCAACGGAAATTATCTTGTCAATTTCCACGACCTTGCCCGTTCCGCCATCGTGTTCCCTGAGGCACTGGGCGAAGACCTGCTCTTTGGAGGAGAGCTCCGTGCTGAAGACAAACGCCGGTATTTGACCCTGAAAACCAGCCAGATCATGCTGAGCCCTGAAGTCCATGCCAAGATCGAAGCCAATGCGACAGAACCGCTTGCGCTTTCGGTCGAACTCAACGCTTCCGTTGAGGAACATACGTTTCACCTCGACGCCGCAGCACAAACCGAACCTTTCACCCTCGCGCCGCTGCGTCTGGATTATGATCTCAACCGCTCAAAAATCCGTCTCTTCACCGCGTTGCATACGCAAAAATGGTTGGGGGATATCGATCTCGATTTTTCAAGCGATATCGACAAAAACAGCGCGCTTCGAAACGGTACGCTTTTCGTGCATAACCGCCACGGGGACCTGAGCGTTTCCGGGCTGCGTGTCAATACGGCAAACGAAGATATTCACGCTGACATGGAGCTGGAAATCAAACCGCTGGTCCGCAGCGCTGTCGTCCATGAGAATGCCGTAGTGTATGCCCGTATCGACACTCGGCCCGCAAAAACGCTCTCCCTTCATTCCGATGCTTTTGACGGCCGTTTCTCCGCCTTGATCAATGAAAACGATTTGTATGTCCATGCGGAGCATATCAACCTGTACCGGCTTGCCAATTTCATCAACAAGACTCCCCTGCTCAAACGCGGTAAAATCGGAGGAGACATCTATCTCAATACCCCGGCGCTCCTCGCCGGCGACCCCGGCCGTCTTAACGGCGGTGTAGATATCGGCCTGCGCGATGTCCTCCTGCAGGGCATTGAAATCGACGGGTACCTTGAAACACTTCGGAATTCCCAGGACTTTTCTCTTTTTCAGGGATCCTTCTCCGATTTACCGATTGTCCGTTCGGTCAAAAATCTTCCAAGAGATGTCCTGGCCGAATCCAACGTCTCCACACTGATCCCGACGGCGCGTTTCTCGCTGGGAATCGATAACGGAATCGCCGTGTGCGACGACTGTGCCGTCGCAACGGCGGAACACCGTTTCGCATTCGCCGGAGATATCAACCTCTCTTCGCAGCGCTTTTCACACTTCTATTT
>JALWNV010000278.1 GCA_027083665.1 Helicobacteraceae bacterium | reverse complement strand
CCGCACGATCGCCGACGGTATCGCCGTCCGGGACACCTCGCCCCGGACGCTGGGGTACATCCTTGAAAGCGTCGACCGTTTTATCAGTGTCGACGACGAGGAGATCGCCAACGCCATTTTGTTTCTGCTCGAAAAGCAGAAGCTCTCCGTCGAAGGGGCAGGGGCGGTCGGTGTGGCGGCACTGCTGCACGGCAAGCTTCCGCACCTCAAAGGCAAGAAGGTCGCGGTGGTGCTTTCGGGGGGCAACGTCGACGTTACGCTGCTTTCGGTCATCATCGAGAAAGGTCTCATCAAGTCGTTCCGGAAAATGAAACTGACGGTGACGCTTGTCGACAAGCCGGGCTCGCTGATGATGCTGACCGAACTGCTCAAAGACCTCAGCGCCAATATCGTGCATATCGCCTACGACCGCACGTCGACGGACCTCGATTACGGCGACGCCAATGTCACGATTCATCTCGAGACCAAAGGCGAAACGCATCAGAAGCAGATTCGCGACATGTTGCGTTCGCACGGGTATCTGAGCCGTGAAGGGCACTGAATCTGTCCGCTCCTCCGGGGTGGTCGCTGTCGACCTGGGATCGAATACCTGCCGCGCGATCGAATACGACTGCGTTACGGGCACGTTCGGCCGCGAATGCGAGCGGATCGTCAAGACCGCCGACCGTATGCATGAAACGGGGCGGATCTCCGGGGAGGCGGTAGAGCGGATCGTGGCGGCGCTGGAAGAAGCGGAGGCACTGTTTGATCTTTCGAACCGGCGGTACCGGGCGGTGACGACGGCGGCGATGCGCATGGCGTCCAACCGTACCGAAGTGCTGGAACGGATCGAGAAGAGGACGGGGATCCGCTTCGAAATTATCGATGCCGACCGTGAGGCGGACTATACGCTCAAGGCGGTGCGCGCGCGGCTGGCGCGGCTCGGACGCGACAGCCGTTCGCTTGCCATGGTCGACATCGGCGGCGGATCGACGGAGGTGATTTTCTATCAAAACGGCGAACGGATTTCGCACAGTTTCCCCATCGGAATCGTGACGATCGCACAGCAGTGCAGCGGTCCCGACGCGGTCCGCCGCCTGCTCGAAACACACTTGTCCGGGGTGCGGCAGTTCGTTCGGGACTATTATGCCGTTCACGGAAGGGTGGAAACATTCGTGACGACGGCCGGGACACCGACGACGATTGCGGCGTTTTTGCAGGGGATGAGTTACAGCAGTTACGATCCGGCGCGTATCAACGGCTTCGAACTGACGCGCGAAGATTGCGAACATGCTCTGGACGACCTGCTTCGGCTGGATGAAAAGACGCGCAGCGTTTACGTGGGAGTCGGACGCGAAACGCTTATCGTCGCCGGCGTCGTCATCGTCGAAGCCTTTTACGACGTTTTGGGATTCGACCGTTCCGTCGTCATCGATGACGGCGTGCGCGAGGGCGTCGCCATCGATGCCTGCTCCCAATCTGACTTTAACCATTAATTTCCTATAATTACCCCATTTTTATCTGATTAGGATAGAGTTTCGAAAATGCCGCCCGATACGGCGGCAGGAGACGTTTATACGAGGAGAGAGCCATGCAGATGAGTGGCGCACAGATGGTCATCGAAGCACTCAAAGCCGAAGGGGTCGACACCGTGTTCGGCTACCCCGGCGGTGCGATCATGCACGTTTACGACGAGATATACAAGCAGGACGATTTCAAACACATCCTGACCCGGCACGAGCAGGCGGCGGTCCATGCGGCCGAAGGGTATGCGAAAGTGACCGGCAAGGTCGGAGTGGCGATGGTGACGTCGGGTCCCGGATTCACCAACGCGGTGACGGGGATCGCCGATGCCTACATGGACTCCATTCCGCTCGTCGTCATCAGCGGCCAGGTTCCGATGTCGTTGATCGGGACCGATGCCTTTCAGGAGATCGACTCGGTAGGGATCAGCCGTTCGTGTACCAAACACAATTATCTCGTAACCGATGCGAAAGACCTGCCCCGCGTACTCAAAGAGGCGTTCTACCTCGCGTCGACGGGACGCCCGGGTCCGGTCCATGTGGATATTCCCAAAGACGTGACGGCGCAGATCGCGGAATTCGATTACAGCAAGCCGGTCGAACTCGAGACGTACAAGCCGACGACCAGGGGCAACGCCCGCCAGATCCGCAAAGCCGTCGAAGCCATCGCCGCCGCCAAGCGGCCGCTGCTCTATCTCGGCGGCGGGATCATCAACGCCAATGCGGCGGAAGAGGTTCGCACGTTCGCAAAAATGACGGGAATTCCGGCGGTCGAAACGTTTATGGCGCGCGGGACGATGGGGGCGGACAATCCGCTGCTGATCTCCATGCTCGGAATGCACGGATCGTATGCGGCCAATATGGCCATGAGCGAAACCGATCTCGTCATCGCGCTCGGAGCGCGTTTTGATGACCGGGTGACGGGTAAACTTTCCGAGTTTGCCAAAAACGCCGATGTCATCCATGTCGATATTGACCCCGCGAGTATCTCCAAACTGGTTAATGCCGATTTTCCGATCGTCGGGGATGTCGGGCAG
>JALWNV010000277.1 GCA_027083665.1 Helicobacteraceae bacterium | reverse complement strand
CGAAGCGGCCGGCGGGAGCGGATGAGAGAAAAGGCGGCGGAAGCCGTCGGGCTGATCGGCGGATACCTCGAAGCCGGGGGCGCCGGCAGCGCTCAGGCGGTACTGCGCCCTCTGGACAGTTACCTCGCACTGGCACTGCTGTATCCGGACACGTTCAAAGCCCACCCCCTGCCTCAGCTGCGCGAGCGTGCCGACGCGGCGGTCGCCGCGTTGACCCTGACACCCTATACGCCGCCGGTCATGCTGTATGAACGCTACAAACTCCAAATGCTCTACGCCGCATACGAAACACATGTCACCGGACAGCAGAGCGAAAAAGCGCTGCGGCAGCGGCTTTGGAAGCTGCACGAAGAACCGGAGCGGCAGATACTGAGGCAACAGCGGCCCGATCTGGATTCGAAGCTCGAGAGGCTGCAAAAGCGGTTGTGACTCATTGAAGATATCCGTCGTGTTTCAGGGCATCGGGAACGGCGGGATGCTCTTCTTGCAGCCATTCCTCTCTCAGCGACCTGAGATCGACAGCTTCGCCCGGCGGCACCGCAGGCATCTTCAGCCGACGCAGTTCGTTGCGAAGATGACGGGCTTCTTCGATCTGCAGCCGTGTCGGTCCGTCGACGGTATCACGGATCTCTTCATTGAGCCTTCCGAGCCGGAAGCGCGCTTCTTCCAGGGTATCGTAGTGCGGAAACCCTTGCTCGGAACTCCGTCTTGCCTGCGCTCTTCCCGAACTGACGGTGCCGTCTTCCGACGGCTTGGACGAAGCCCCTGACGAAAGATATTCTATCGCCGCGTCAGAGAGCGGCGAAGGTCCCGTCCGTTCCCTGACGGGCGGACTCTTTTTTGCCGGAACGTCATGACGGAACCATACCGCCATCCCTGCCAAAATGACTGCGACCGACACCGCAAACCCGAGCCTGCCTCTCATAATGCACCCCTCTCTTTTGCCGTCTTTTCCGTCATACGAACATCGCGGATACGGGCATCGGCCGTTTTTCCGAATCGTACCGTTTTATCCTGAATCATGGACATGTCAGAACCGATCAACGACAGCACGGGAAAAATTTCACAAACCGTACACATTTCTTCGGTAAAATCCGCCATACCAATCTCTCCAAGGATACCACGATGAAAAAAACATTGATTCTCACCGCTGCGGTGCTTTTCTCGGCGCTTACGCTCAATGCGAACAGCGGCGGTACGGACATTTTCAAAGCCAAATGCCAGGCATGCCACATGCTCAAACCGCCGATGGACCGGCAGAAAATGATGCAGATGAGCCCCGGCGAGCGCCGGGCGATGAAGCAAAAGATCATGCATACGATGAAAGCGCCGCCGATGAGCAAGGTCAGCGCCAAGCTCAAACACGACTTCGGCGGCGACCGGGAAAAAATCATCGCATTTGTCAAAGACTACATCGTCAACCCAAGCGAAGAAAAAGCGCACTGCATGCCGATGGCGCTGCAGCGGTTCGGCACCATGCCTCCGATCGGCAGGACACTCACCGCCTCGGAACTCGACACCGTTTCAGCGTGGATCGTGGACGGATTCACCTCGACATGGGACGCCGATGACCGGAACATGGCCTGCAATGCCGGCGGCAAAAACAAAGCCAAAAGAAAAGGCATGATGAAATGCGGTCCGGGCAAATGCGGCGGCGCCATGAAGTGCGGTCCAGGAAAGTGCGGAGGAAAGTAGCGGATCCCCGCTTTCGTGTTACTGAGGCATCCGGTATGCCTTCCAGTTGTATTCGTACTCATGCCACATTGACTTGCCGTTTCTGTGCGTCCCTTTTTGATCGAAGATCGCAAACGGCACCGACAGATTTGTCTGTTTGGCTTTCAAACGTTTTTCCGGCACCGTCACCGTCTTCTTCTTACCGTTTTCCGTATAGCTCTTTTCCACCAATTCTGTCACATATTCATACGTGACGACCTCTTTTCCCGCCGGATAGATGACGGCCGGATCATCCATAAACGGTGACCATACCGGGAATGTTGCCGTTTCCGTGCGATAGTTGACCTGCCACTCGATGACGAGATCGAACGGCGTTTCCATCTGATCGACCCAGAGATACATCTTGCCGTTTTCGATATAACCCTTGATCGTGTAATAACGCGTTTCCGGACCGTTTTGCAGTCCTTTGTAATTGTACTGCACCTGAGTGACCCCGGGGACGGAGAGTATCAGGCTCGCCGGGCTCGGAATGTCTCCCAGCAGCGCTTTCGCCACACCGAGCTTCGCATTGTTCACAATCTCGTCAAGCGAACTCGGCCCGACACTCTGACCGCCGCCGGTCGCCAAAAGTCCCGCCGCCGCACTGCAGACATTACCGCTTTTTTTCGCGTCGTCGCTTTGTTCAAGCGCTTTTTGCACCAGCTTCTTGCCCATATCTTTGACGGCGGCATCCAGCTTGTCCTTTGCGGCACCGACGACATCGCCTTTGACCAGTTTGACCATCCAGCTCTCCAGGTTGGTGTTGTCGACCACGAACTTTTCCACCGTCTCTTTGTTGATACTTGCACCCAGTTTGAAAAACTCCGGCATTTTCGACATCAGGTTGACCGCGGTATTCACCTGCGTCGCCAGGGCATTGAGGCCGCAAAGATTCGGAATAAGGTTATAGACGATATCCCCCTCTCCCGTAATCTGACCGTTCTCATCAATATGAAGCGTATAGGTCGTCTGGTGTTCCACCATCAGCGACATGATGATCTTCTCTCCGTCGAAATTCAGCTCGTCACTGCTTACCCCGAACGTATCGGAGACAAAATCTCCCGAGGTATGCTTGAAGCGGATCTCCCAGCCCCAGCCCTGACCGACCCAGTCACCGGCATACTTTGACATATCACTCGTATCGGCAGGTGTATCGGCATCGGGATCCATCTGAGTGCGCAGATGATGGATCGCGCCGCCCGGAGCCGGCGGTGTCAAGCCCCCTGCTTCCGCCGCTTCGGAAGGGGTGTCGATCCCCTCGCCGTCTTGCCCGTCTTTCGCCCATCCGCTCAGGTCGCCCTCGACATCCTTGAATGCGTCGCGGCGATTTTGCGTAATCGTGATGCGTTCGTCGATCACACCGTCATCGTCAAGCGCCTGCAGAAACTGTGTCAGTTCGATCAGCCGCGCATCGGTAAGGTTGGCCCGGTCCAACCCCAGCAGATCCTGAGGATAAACCGCACCGTCTGGTGTCGGCGTATCCAATACCGCGATCTTCACTCCTCCGATCCAAAACGCGACCGGTCCGTTCTCACATTCGAACCTGCCGTCTTCTCCTGTCAGTCCCTGCTTTGCGCCGCAGACATATTGCATTCCCGAAACCGGTGCATCCTGCAAATATCCTTCGATACGCCCCGTCGCTGCCGCCGTACTCGAACTGCTTCCCGTACTTCCCGTCTGTGTTGCGGCATTACTACTGCTGCCGCCACCGCCGCAGCCTACTATCACTGCTGCAATAAACGAAAAAGACAGCAACCTTATATGGTTCATCATACGTACCATCTTTATCTCCTTATTCCTGCCTTTTATCAGGCATTTACATTGTCTACATAGATATATAATAAGTTATCCGGCATGAAACTTCACTTAAGCCTCAAAATCCTGCAAAACGTTCATCGATCCGCGGAAGTGCCCTAAAGCAATTATGCAATATAATGCGCTATTTATTTTCAACGTTTTAACGATAGGAGTTGCCGTGTTCGACACATTGACCGAATCATTTACATCCGCCATCAAAAAGATCCGCTTTCACGATGATGAAAAAGCGCTTAAAAAAGCGCTGGCGGAGCTGAAAAAATCTCTCCTGAAGGCCGATGTACACCACAAGGTCGTCAAGGACCTCATCGGCACCGTCGAGATCGAAACGAAAAAAGCCGGCATCGGAAAGGACCAGTTCCTCGACGCCATGCGCCAGGCCCTGTACGACCTGCTCAAGACCGAAGGAAAACAGGGATTCGTTTTCGCGCCGAACCCGCCGACGGTGATCCTCATGACCGGTCTTCAGGGGTCCGGTAAAACGACCACAACCGGGAAACTCGCACTCTGGCTCAAAGAACAAAAAAAGAAAAAAGTCCTGATCGTCGCCGCCGACTTGCAGCGGATGGCCGCAGTGGAGCAGCTGCGCCAAATCAGCGGACAGATCGGCGTGGATCTGTATGAAGACGAATCGACGAAGGATCCCGTCGAAGTCGTCAAGGCCGCCATGTCCAAGGCGAAGAACAGTCTCTACGACGTCGTACTGATCGATACCGCCGGACGGCTCGCCATCGACGAAGAACTGATGGACGAATTGAAACGGGTCCGTGATGCCGCGCAGCCGGACGAGATCTTCTACGTCGCGGATTCGCTGACCGGACAGGATGCCGTCCGTACCGCACAGACCTTCAAGGAAAAAATCGGCATCGACGGCGTGATCCTGAGCAAATACGACGGCGACGCCAAAGGGGGCGTCGCCCTGGGGATCGCTTCACAGGTCAATGTGCCGCTACGCTTTATCGGAGCGGGCGAGAAGATGCACGACCTCGAAATCTTCCTGCCCGAGCGGATCGTCAACCGCCTGATGGGACTGGGCGACATCGAAGGTCTTGCCGAAAAGACCGCCAACGTCATCGACGAGAAACAGGCGAAGAAACTGACGCGAAAGATCAAAAAAGGCCAGTTCAACTTCAACGACTTCCTCGAGCAGATGGAGCAGATGAAAAAACTCGGTTCCATGAAATCGCTCATGGGCATGATCCCCGGAATGGGCAACATGGCCAAGGCGATGAAGGACTTCGACCTCGAGAACTCGCAGGAGCTCAAGCAGATCAAGGCACTGGTCAACTCCATGACTCCCAAAGAGCGCGAGAATCCGGACCTGCTCAACAACAGCCGCAAACAGCGCCTCGCCAAAGGGGCCGGGATGGACCAGATGGAGGTCAACCGCATTCTCAAGCAGTTCAAGAACGCCGCAAAGATGGCGAAGAAATTCTCGGGGAAAAAAGGGATGCAGGACCTGCAGAACATGATGAGCCAGATGCAAGGCGGCGGGAAGTTTCCGCGGTAATCCGGAAAGAAGAAAGAGGAGTGTGGCAGCAAGCGTTGAAACGCCCTCTTTCCCGGGACCGCCCTATATCTGGCAGCTGCGGATGAACTGATAGTCTCGGGGGTAGCGGATCCCGAAGAAAATCGCGTAAAAGATCGGAACGACACCCAGTGTCAATACCGTCGCGAAGCTGAGTCCGAAGATAATCGCGATCGCCATCGGCTCCCACAGCGGTCCGCCGCTGATCCACAGCGGAATCAAACCGCCGATCGTCGTCAGCGTCGTCAGCAGGATCGGACGCATACGCCGCTGGGCGGCCTCGATAATGGCATCTTGCGGGAGCAGTTTCATATCATGAATCTCATACTCGATCCGCTCGATCAGAATGATCGCGTTGTTGATGACAATACCGATAAGCGAGATGACGCCAAGGTAGGTCATGAAACCGAAATACGAATGCGTCAGAAACAGCCCGACAATGACCCCGATGATTCCCAGCGGAATCGTGATCAGTATAATCGCCGTCCGGCGGACCGAATTGAACTGCAGCATCAGCAGCATCAAAATGATCATCCCCGCGATCGGCAGTTTGTCCGCAATGGCCCCCTGGGCCTCGTTGGAACTCTCCACCTCACCGCCGAAAGCGTAACGGTATCCGCGCGGCCACTGCTGCGCTTTCAGCCACGGTGTCACGGCATCTTTGACATCGAACGCCGTCACCCCTTCGCGCAATCCGGCGATGACCGTCACAGTCGGGACACCGTTGTAGCGGATCAGCTTCGGCGGTTTCCAGACGATGTCGATCGTCGCCACCTGCGCCAGCGGCACCGATTTGCCCGTCGAAGGGACGAAAATCAGTGTACTTTTGAGCGATTCGAGCGAAGGGAGCTTCGACTGTCCCGAACGCAGCGTGATCGGAATCGTCATAGAGGCGGTCCTGAACTCGGTAACATCCCAGCCGCTGAGCGCGATCTGAAGCGACGAGGCGATATCATGATAGCTAACCCCGGCGTGATAGGCCAGAAACGGATCGATATTGACCACGACCTTTTGCGTCCATCCTCCCCAGTCATCGGAAATATGCGTGACCATGTTAAGCCCCGCCAGCTCCTGCTTGAGCCGGGAGGCACGCTGGGTGATTTCGCTGACGTCCGGTCCGCTGATACGAATCTGGACCGGGTTTTTGACCGGAGGTCCGTTGTCGAGCTTTTTCACACTCACTTCCGCATCGGTCAGTTCATTGAAACCGAACTGCTCGATCATCTCGTGCAGCTTTTCATCCGCCTCGAGGGAAACGGCGTTGACCAGAATCTCCGCATAGTTGTCCGAACGCGGAACAGGGGTGTTATTGATCCAGAAACGCGGCGCCCCTTTCCCCACGAAACTGCTGAAATTCTCGACAAGCTCCGGCCGTTGCGCATTTAAAAACGCTTCGAGCTTTTCCACGGTTTTGAGCGTGTAGTCGATCGTCGTTCCCTGCGGCAGCGATACCCGGACGACCATCGACGGCTGGGCACTCGGCGGAAAAAAGATTTTCGGAATCGATTTCGACAGCAGCAGCGCCAGAATGAAAATGCCGGCAATGGCCAGCAAAGAGAGGCCGCGGTATTTCAGCGAATTGCACAGCAGACGCTTGAACGTATTGCACACCAGATTATTGTAGGTATATTTCGTCACCTTGCGCTTTTTGAAGAAAATCGTACTGAGCATCGGGACAATCGTCAGCGACAGCACCCACGAACTGATCAGGGTAATCGTGACGACCTCAAAGAGTGCGCTGGCATATTCGCTTGCCAGAGACTCCGCCAGATAGATCGGCAAAAACGCCGCCGCCGTCGTCAGCGAAGAGGTCAGCAGCGAGACCCGCAGCTCTTTCACCGACGAAATCGCCGCATCAAATGCCGAAGCACCCTCGTCCATTTTCGCGACGATCGATTCGCTGATGACGATAGCGTTGTCCACCAGCAGTCCGAGCGAAATAATCAATGCCGCGAGCGAAACCTGGTTGAGACCGATGCCCGTCTTCCACATGATCGCCAGCGAGGCGAGAATCGTCGCCGGAATGACCGTCGACACGATCAGGCCCATCCGCCATCCCAGCGAAATAAACATCACGACGACAATAATCAGGATCGAGGTGATCAGCGAGCCGGTGAAATTGCCGATAATATACTCGACCAGTTTCGGCTCGTCGAACGCGATGTTGAACTCGATCCCGATAGGATAGTGCTCCTCGAACTCGGCGATCTTCTCCTTGATCGCTTTCCCCAGGGCGATAATATCGCCGGTTTTCGAGACGGAGATCGCCAAAATCAGGCTCTGTTCGCCGTTGGTACGGCTCATCGGCTCCTTGGGATCGCTGTAGCCGCTGTGGATACGGACGATATCTTCGAGGTAGACGACCTCTTTGCGTCCGGGCAGCGGGACGATGGTCTTGCCAAGCTCTTTGAGGCTTTTGAGGTTTCCCGTCGGTTCGAGAATCAGCCGCTTGGGGCCGACCGTTACGGCACCGCCGGGCGTAATGATGTTGCGCTCGCGGATAATCTGTCCCAGCGCACTCGGCGAGAGCCCGAGTTCCGCCAGTTTCGCATTGGAAAAATCGATATAGATATGCTGTTTCTGCAGTCCGAAGATCTCGACGTCGCCCACGTCGGGAATATTGAGGAACTCCTCTTTGACATGGTTGGCGATCTTTTCGAGCTCGGCATAGCTGTACCCCTCTCCGACAAGGGTGACCAGCGTCCCGAAGACGGTGGAGTAGCTCTCGTCGAAACGGGGTTTTTGCACCTCTTTGGGCAAACGGACATCCGCGATCTTGCTGCGGACTTTATCCCAGATCGGCTCGATCTTCTTGTAGCGCTCTTTTACATAAATATAGATCAGCGACATCCCGTTTTTCGATGTCGACTCGAGATGGTCGATCTCGTCGATCTGACGCAGCTGCCGTTCAAGCGGAATCGTCACCAGTGATTCGATCCGCGACGGGGTCGCCCCCGCGAAAATCGTGCTGACAACACCGGTGTGGATCGCGAAATTCGGATCTTTCGCCCGCGGCATCGTATAAAAGGCGATCATCCCGCTGACGAGGAAAAAAAGCAGTATCGTCAGTGTGGCCCGGTTTCGCCGGATAATGATTTCGGTCAGACTCTTTCGCATCACTCTTCCAGCAGCCGCACTTTTTGATTTTCCTGCACCCGGCTCATCCCGGCCGTCAGGACATGCATATGGCGCCGGACACCCTTGGTGACGATAATCCCTTTTTCGGTCAGGCCGCCGCGCTCGACGTCTCTGCGCTTGACCACACCGACATCTTTATGAATGTTTTCGACAACGTAGAGATACGGCCCTTTCGCATCTTCCATCAGTGCATGTGCCGGAACAACGTAGCAGTTGCACATCTGCTTGTCCGAGGTATTGAAACGCAGCTCGACCGACGCCGCCATACCGGGACGGATACGTTTGGTCGGCTCGATCACTTTCACGACGACGGGGAACGTCGTCGTATGCATATCCGAAGCGTGCGACACTTCGCTGATTTCGCAATCGAAAGGCTCTTTTCGGACGGCATCGAAATAGACTTCGCAGCTCTGTCCCACTTCCACCTTGTCGATCAGCGATCCCGGCACCGAGATCGGCACTTCAATACTGCGCGTCGAACTGATCGTCGCAACCGTTACCGCCGGAGAGATATTTTCGTTCTCGTGGATAAGAATGTTGGAGATCGAACCGTCGATCGGCGCCTTGAGCTTCGTGTAGCTCAGCTGAAGCTTAACCTCGTCGAGGTGGCTTTTGACCGCTTTGTAACTTGCTTCCGCCAGCTCTTTTTGGGTACGGGCGTTTTCGAGCTCGCTGAGCGAAGTCGAGTGATTGACATAGAGCTTTTTGACGCGCTTGTAATGGTTTTTGGCGCTCGAGAGCTTCGCCCGGGCCTGTTTGAGCGACGCCCGGACCTCATCGAGCTTCAGACGATAGAGCGAATCGTCCAGTTCGGCAATAACATCGCCCTGCTTGACCTCCTGCCCGATACGCACGTTGATTTTGACCACCGTCCCGCCGACTTTGAAACTCAGCCGGGCGGCAACGTCGGAGCGGGCCACCCCGTTGAATGTCGTGACCGAAACCGCCCGCGTCGGTGTCAACTCGAGGGTCTTGACCGGGCGGACCTTCTCTTCAGGCTGTGTCTTGTCGCATCCGGTCAGCAATATCAAAAATGCGACGCCCATGAAAACAAATCTCATTCCATCTCCTCCTCGTAGCGCTGCAATCCGGCAAGAAACGCCGCCCATTTCTCTTCATCGAGATTGAAATTGACTTGTCCGATGCGGTACTGCAGCATCAGCAGCGACTCGAGGAAACCGTAACGGGCGTTATTTTCGCTCAACGCGGCTTTGAGTGCGGTGTTTTGCGCATCGAGCAGCACGATAATGTCCACGCCGCCTTGCGAATAGATATCCTTGACGACTTTAAGGTTTGCGCGCGCACTTTTGTAGGCTTCCTCCGCCAATCCGATGGACAGATACGCCGCCTTGGCCTTGTATAGGGTATTGCGGATATCGCGTTCGACACTGTTTTCAAGATCGCTCTTTTTCGCTTCGGTCGACAGCAGCTCCGCACGCGAACGCTCCAGGTCCGACGTCTTCCCTCCCCCGAGATAGAGCGGAAAACGCAAAAACATCCCGATCTGCCAATCGGTATCGTCCGCATAGGGATACTTCGCCAGATTGGGATCGGTATCGCGCACATTGTTCTGCGAAGTGACGAAATGCTGGCGGACGCCGCCTTCGAGCGAAAGATCCGGCGCATAGAACGCTTCCTTGTTCGACTCGACGATACGGCGGCGCGCCTGCGCGATCTGCGAAATCTGCTTGAGTGTCGGTACATTGCTCCGGCCCACTTCGACAAGGTAGCCCTCCAGCGCCGAGAACCGTTTGGGTTCTTCGAAGTACGGCAGCAAAATCCTGTTGCGCGTCAGATAGGGACCGTCTTGCATCTGCGTCTCTTTGAAGTTCAGCGGCAGTTCCTGCGGCAGATTCAGCAAGGCGTTGAGGGTATAGCGTACCTGCTGAAGCTTCGCGTAGGTCTCGAGCATACGGCGCTTTTCCTGCGCGATCTGGCTTTTCCAGCGATAGATATCGCTGTTGCGGCCGATTCCGATGTTCTTTTTCACTTCCGCCGCACGCATATTGGTACGCGAAAGCTCCAGATTGCTCTTCTCGATCTCGAGCTGGGTCTTGATTTGCAAAATACGGATATACAGCGTCGCCGCACGCATCGCCACTTCGAGTTTGACATAGTCCCGGGCATGCTGTTTGGCCTGCATAAAATGTTCGTTCACACTGATACCGGCGAGCAGGCGCTGATTGTAGAGCTCCTGCGTCGCTTTGAGATAGGCATCCACCCGTGTCTGGTTGTACAGGCCCAGACTCGCGGTTGCACGGTCTTCGTCGATCTGTGCCGCTTCCGCCCCCAGATACAGCTGCGGCAGATAGCGGCTGCGGGACCGTTCGTATTTCTGACGGGCCGATTCGGTATCGTGGCCGGCGGCAACGACATTGAGGTTGAAATGCGTGGCACGGTCCATGATCTCTTCGAGCGTAAAATAGTGCGAATCGCTGTATTCGTCCTCGATGATGACGGCTTTGGAGAGAAATTCCCAGCTGGGATCGAAACCAACCTCCTTCGCGGTACGGAGATTGATCGAAAGCGACGGCTGCGGGGTAAAGTCGACCGGCTGCTCCTCCGCCGGTGCACCCAGTGCGATCTGCTGGATATCCAGCGCAATCTGCCGGATATAGCGCTCCCTGTCGAGGGCGGGGGCATTGGAGAACATCGCACCCAGGCGTACCTCTTGCACACCGGCGGAGGA
>JALWNV010000276.1:726-2563 GCA_027083665.1 Helicobacteraceae bacterium | reverse complement strand
GTGCAGGCGAAACGTTCCAACGTCGAACGCTCCATCCACCAGATGCAGGCCAACGAAGCGCTGCTGTATCACTATCTCAGCTTCTTGCTCAACCAGCCCGTCCGCAAGATCACCGTTCCCAAAAGCGATGTCCCGATGCCTTCGCTCGACAACGAGAAGATCATCGAAAACAACATCGATGTCCGGCGGGCCGAAACCGGCCTGAAAATCCATGAAAGCATGGAAGAGGTCTCGCGCGCGGGGTATCTGCCGATCATCGGTATGCAGGCCAATGTACAGACGGCGGCGGACAAAGTGGACAATTACGCGCTGGATAAAGGCTCGTATACCGTCGGGGTACAGCTCAAATGGAACCTTTTCGCCGGCGGAGCGGACGACGCCGCGCTGCAGCAGGCCCGTATCGCCACACTGAAGAACCGTACGCAGATCGATCTGGCGAAGAAAGGTATCGCCCTGAAAATCGACAAAATTCATACCGAGATCGAATCGCTCGATTACGAGATAGACGCGCTGAAACATGAGCTGGCACTGGCCAAAGAGATCTACGCCAGCTACGAAGAGCGCTACCGCGAACAGCTCGCCTCGATGAGCGACGTCATCATCAAGCAGTCGCAGCAGCTCGAAAAGGTACTGGCGCTGCTGCAGGTAAAGAACAAACGCACCGAACGGGTCTTCGCCCTTGAAAAACTTGCCAATGGAGTAACACAATGAAAAAACTGATCGTATCACTGGCCTTCGCGGCCGCCGCCCTCTATGCCGAGGGACTCACCATCGCCGGAAGCGTCATCTCCGACAACCAGAAGATGATCACGAGCCGCTATATGGGCTTCGTCACCAAAGTCGGCCCGAGCGAAGGCGAGCGTGTCAAAAAAGGCGACCTGCTCTACACCATCGACTCCAAAGAGGTCGACAGTGCCAAAGCCCGTGTCGAACTCGGCATCTCGCAAGCGCAGCTCGCGCTGCAGATGAACGAGAATCAGCTCAACAACGTTCTGCTCAATCTCGCGCGCTACAAACGGCTGTTCGAGAAAAACATGGTCAGCAAGTACGAAGTGGAAAACCTCGAACTCGCGGCGAAGAACATGAAAGACATGGTCTCCATCAGTAAAAAGCAGGTCGAGCAGGCCAAAGCGCAACTCGAAGAGGTCTACAACCAATACAAATACCTCAATATCAAGGCCCCCAACAACGGTGTCATCGTCGCGAAAAACATCAAAATCGGCGAAATGGCAATGCCGGGGATGCCTGCCTATGCCCTGGCCGATCTCAGCGATCTCAAAATCGCCATCGAAGTCCCCGAGCAGGATCTGCAGAAAGTCCCCTACGGCAAAAAGGTCACCGTGGAAGTGCCTTCAGCGGGGCTTGAGACACAAGGAACGATCAACGCCATCGTCCCAAGCTCCAATCCGATGACGCACACTTTCAAGGTCAAAGTCGCCTTCAAATCCGGCAAAAAGATGGTCTATCCGGGCATGTACGCCACGGTCACCATTCCCTAAGGAACGAGTATGAAAGCACATCAACCCTATATTCCCAAGGATTATGCGGGCAAACTGGCACGCTACTTCATCAACAGCCCGCTGACGATGATCCTCGGTATCACACTGCTGGCGATCGGCTACCTCTCGCTGATGATCATGCCGCGCGAAGAGAATCCGCAGATGGTCGTCAGCGGCTCGACCGTCATCGTCGCCCTGCCCGGCGCCACAGCCAAAGAGGTCGAAAAAGTCATCGTCAAGCCGCTCGAGCGAAAGATGAAAGAGGTCCTCGGGATCGAACATATTTACGGAATGGCCATGGACAACGTCGGGATCGTCAACGCCGCGTTCTATCTCGG
>JALWNV010000276.1:0-716 GCA_027083665.1 Helicobacteraceae bacterium | reverse complement strand
CTACGACGCGGTCAAGAAGATCCAGCACCATATCAACGGACTGCCCAACGTCGCCGTCACGGCCCTCAAAGGCGGGCACAAGCACCAGTACAACATCCTCGTCGATCTGAACAAGCTTTCGGGCTACAATCTCTCGCTCGGTCAGATCACCCAGGCGGTAGAGGCGCTTGCCTATAATGTCCCGGCCGTCAAGAACCATACCAAAGACGGCGAAATCGTGATGATGGGAATCAAAAACGCTATCGAAAGCGTCAAGGATGTCGAAAACATCATCGTCGCGCAATACATGGGATCGCCGATCCACCTGCGCGACGTCGCCACCGTCACCGACGGGTACGATATCCAGAATTTCAAAGACGCCACGATCTCCGTGCGTGAGAAAAACGGCAAATTCATCCCGGCGACCGAACAGGTGACGCTGACGATCTCGAAACTCAAGGGCACCAACGCCGTCGTTATCGCCGAAGAGGTCAAAAAAGAGCTGGAAAAATATTCGAAACTGCTCGAGAAAAACGGGATCCGCTTCGCCATCACCCGCAACGACGGCGAACGCGCGAACGATGCGGTCAACGAACTTGTTTTCCACCTCGTCATCTCTATCGTCATTATCGCCATCTTGCTGATCTTCGTGCTGGGATGGCGTGAATCGCTGATTGTCACCTTTACCGTACCGGCGATTCTGGCGATTACGCTTTTTATCGCCTATATTACCGGAC
>JALWNV010000275.1 GCA_027083665.1 Helicobacteraceae bacterium | reverse complement strand
CTGGTTCGACGCGGTGGCTACGAGGTACTCCGGCCGGCTCAACGGCTGCGACGAGCTGGCCATCATGAAACTCGACGTCCTCGACGGCTTCAAAGAGGTCAAGATCTGCGTCGCGTACGAGATCGACGGCGAGACGATCGACTATATGCCCGCGGATCTCGGCCGCGCGAAACCGGTCTATAGAAGCTTCCCCGGATGGGAAAAGACCGAAGGCGTGCGCGAATGGGACGCGCTCCCCGAGACGGCCAAAAACTATCTGGAAACGATCGAGGTGTTGACAGGGACGAAAATCGGTATGGTCTCGACCTCTCCCGACCGCAACGACACCATTTTGCGATAAGGCCTCCGGCTTTACGCTATAATCGTCTTTGATGAAACTGAGACTCTGGAACTCCCTCGCTTCGAGACTGATATTCACCTTGGCGCTTTTCAGCCTGATACTCGTCGGCGCGCTGGCCTATGTCAATACGAAAATCGTGATGCAGAGCTACGAGGAGCAACTGCGCCAGACGATGGAGGAGCGGCTGGCGCAGTTCCTGCCGACAATTGCCTCGGCGCTGGAAAGAGGGGACGAGGCTGCCGTCAAAAAGGCGCTGGCCGAGCTGACCGCCGCGGAAAGTGTCTCGCGTGCCGCCGTTTTACGACAGAAACATTCGGCCGCACTTGAAACCGGAAACGCTTCTTCGATACTTTTTTCCCTCACCCACCCGATTACTGATGCGGACGGACACCGTCTCGGTACACTTGAAATCGATGTTTCCGACACGCTGTTTCACGATCGGATGCAGAAATACTACCGTTTTCTCGGCCTGCTCGTCGCCGGCTATCTCATTCTGGTCTTTTTGCTGATGCGGCTGGTACAGCGTGCTTTTATCCCCCTGCGTGAACTGACACAGCAACTCGAAGCATTCGACCCGAGCCACCCCGCGGCGATCGAGCTCCGGCACACCAGCAAAGACGAAATCGGCATGATCGCCGCCGCCGCAAACAAGATGAGCGACAATATCATACATCATGCCGACTACATGAATGAACTCAACGACAAGATCAAAGAGGGTGAACGGCACCTCAAAGAAGCCCAGCAGATCGCACGGATGGGAAGCTGGTGGGTCGACCCCGAAACATATACCTGCGAATTCAGCGATCAGATGTGCGTTTTACTGGGGCTCGAAAAAGGTGAAAACAGCGATACGATAGAATGGGATGACTTTGTCCGCGCCATTGACGAAAAAGACCAGCGCTTCTTCATACGCGCCGTCGAAAGTACGGCGAAAACACACCGTCCGTTCCGTCTCATGCACAAGCTGACCAACGCTTTCGGCGAAAAACTGCATGTCCTGACCGAAGGAAAACTCAGCCGCCGCCTCGACGGTACACCGATCGTCTCCGGGATCAGTATGGACATCAGCGAACAGACCGAAAGTCAGCGGATGATCGAAAAACTGGCCTTTTACGATCCGCTGACAAACCTTCCGAACCGCACGCTGTTCAACGACCGCCTCTCGAAAGCACTCAAGGATGCCCGTCGCCGCAAGGAAAAAGTGGGGGTCTTTTTCCTCGACCTCGACCGTTTCAAAAATGTCAACGATACCCTGGGCCATACCCTCGGCGACCTGCTGCTCAAAGAGGTGGCCGCACGGCTGCGGAAGTGCCTGCGCGAATCCGATACGGTCGCACGCATCGGCGGAGACGAATTCGTCGTGATCGCGCCGATGCTGCATGGCGAAGACGATGCAAAAGTCGTGGCGAAAAAACTGCTGACGGCGATGCAGGACCGCTGGGAACTCGGCGACAAGACGCTGTTTACCACCACGAGCATCGGCGTCGCCCTCTACCCCGATCATGCCGACGATGTCGAAACCCTTGTGAAGTTTGCCGATACCGCTATGTACCGGGCCAAGGAGGAGGGAAGAAACAATATCAAAATCTTCGACGCTTCCATGAGCAAACGCATCGCGAAAACACTCCGGATCGAACATGAAATGCGCGAAGCGGTTGCGACGATGGAGCAGTTCGAGCTCTACTACCAGCCCAAAATCTCTCTACGCAGCGGCGCGATCGTGGGGGCGGAAGTGCTGCTGCGCTGGAACCATCCCGAACTGGGACTGGTTTTTCCCGATGATTTCATCCCGATCGCCGAAAGTACGGGCATGATTATCCCTATCGGGGAGTGGGTCATGCACGACGCCGCGAAACAGATTGAGAAATGGGAACAGGAAGGAATCGTTCCGCTGCGCCTTGCAGTCAATCTCTCCGGCCGGCAGTTTCAGAGTCCGACCCTGCTCGAACATATCCGGAACGTTCTGCAGCAGCATGCCATCAAACCGCAGTACCTCGAATTCGAAGTCACTGAAAGCGTTTCCATGATCAGTCTGCAAGAGAGCCTCAAAGTCCTTCATCAGCTCCGCGATCTTGGAGTCGGCATTGTCATCGACGACTTCGGGACGGGCTACTCGTCTCTGGCCTATCTCAAACAGTTTCCCGTCGATACGCTCAAAATCGACAAAGCGTTTATCATGAACATGCTCGACGATCCGGACGACCGTACGATCGTCGAATCAATCGTTTCCATGAGCAAGGCCATGGA
>JALWNV010000274.1 GCA_027083665.1 Helicobacteraceae bacterium | reverse complement strand
TAAGTCAACCGGACTCCGAAGCGCTTTCGAAAAAAGTTGAAGAGAATGATTGTCCCGCGCCGAAGTAACAGATGGGAAATTGGATCTACAGTACTAGACTTATAGTTGTAAATTAGGTTTCTAAGTCTAATATAGATACAATAAAACAAAAAGGCCGTTGTATGCAGCTGGACGAACTTCGGGAGTATCAAAGAAAACTCTTCGAGAATAACCGCTTCACCTATAAACGATATTTTCATAAAACGGTCAATCTCGACAAAAAGCTTGCGGGTATCGTCGGTGCCAGGGGTGTCGGCAAAACCACTTATCTCATTCAGTACCTCAAAGAGCTGGATCTCCCTTTTTCCAAGAAACTCTATATCAGCGCGGACATTATCAGCATACCCTCGCTCTTTGAAGTGGCCGACTCTTTCAGCAAGGAAGAGGGCGAGGTGCTGATCATAGACGAGATCCATAAATATAGAAACTTCGAGATAGAGTTGAAAAAGATTTATGACCTGCTCGATCTCAAAGTCGTTTTCAGCGGCAGCAGTGCGCTGAGCATCGACAACTCAAAAGCCGACTTGAGCAGGCGTGCGCGGCTTTATAGCGTATACGGACTGAGTTTCAGAGAGTTCATAGAGCTGGAAAAAGGAATAAGCCTCCCTTCTTTTTCTTTGGACGAGATTTTGAAAAACCACATCGACATAGCCTATGAGCTGCTGCAGAAGTTCAATCTGACGCTGCTGTTCAGAACGTATCTCAAAAGCGGGTACTATCCCTTTTATTTCGAAGACAAAGAGGACTACCTGCTGCGCCTGAACGAGACGATCAATACCGTGATAGAGGTAGATATCCCCTCGATCTTCCCCATAGACTACAGCAGTGTTCAGAATCTCAAAAAACTGGTTCGGCTTCTGTGCGAATCGCATCCGTACACTCCGAATATCAAAGAGCTTATGGCAAAAATGGGTATGAAAAACAACTACAAAGGTCTGTACAGGTTCATAGAGTATCTGCACCGCGCCAAAATATTCACGACGCTCAAATCCACATCCAAAGGTGACAACATATTCGTCAAACCGGACAAGATCTACCTGAACAATACGAACCTGCACTACGCCTACTGCGACAACAGCAACATCGGAACGCTCAGAGAGGTATTTGTAGCGAGCATGCTGAGCCAAAATCACACGATTCAAGCAGCGAAAAAAGGCGACTTTTTGGTTGATGGCACCCATACCCTGGAAGTGGGCGGTAAACACAAAAAATACAAACAGATCAAAGATGTACCGGACTCGTATATCGTCGCGGACGATATAGAAGTGGGAAGCGGCAACAAGGTACCGATGTGGCTGTTTGGATTCTTGTATTGAGCAGGTTGGAAGAGATGATCATGTTTGGACAAAATATGCCCAATGTTTTGCCTATACTATGCCGAAAGAGGAAGCAGGACGAAAGAGTACAACATGGCTTCCGATGGCAGCTTTGTCGGAGGCGACAAGGCTATCATGAAGTCCAATATTATATTGGAGAGGGGGATTATTATTCCACCAGCTGGTGGAATAATAAAAAAAATGATGATGTAGATTATGGTCTGCGGGAGAGCAGATGATATCTGAAGACGGCTCTTTGACGATTTCTCAACGCTGAGGCCGTACAGGGTTTTGGACTGCCCTTGATTTGCATCATTGCAGCTTTCGATGACCGATACTAAAATTAGCGAACCATAATTTTGAAGGTCTATGCATGTCTGAAGAAAAACTCAATAAACGCGAGCGCTACAAAGCCCAGCTGCGGCCGATCGACTACTATCCGCAGTTTGATACACTCGATTTCGAGGCGCTGGGAGAAGGAGATCGCTACTACCTGCAGGATTTCGGGATTTTCAATGTCGATTTTCTCGAGGACGAGTTCACCCTGCGCATCCGGGTTCCCGGCGGCCGCCTCGATGCGAACCAGCTGCTCGAGATCGCGCAGATCGTTTCGCAATACGATCTGAGCCTGATTCTGACGGCGCGTGCCGGACTGCAGCTGCACGGCCTCGAAGCGGACAACCTGCGCGAGATCTATCATCGCGTCAATGCCCTGGGGCTGACGACATGGCAGAGTTTCGGCGACAACGTCCGCAATATCGTTACGGACGTTTTCGACGGCTGTTCGCAAAGCAGCGAGATCGAAGTGTATCCGCTGATCGAGCAGATGCAGGCGTTCATCATCAAAAATCCGCGCTATGTCGGGATGCTGCCGCGGCGGGTCTCCGTGGGGATTACGGGCAACCGCGAGAACGTCACCTCCTTTTTCGCCAATGACCTCGCCTTTTTACTGGCGGAAAAAGAGGGGAAAAAGGGCTTCAACGTCTACATGGGCGGCAAAAACACCGAGGTCGCACGCGACGCGGATATCTTTTTGTTGCCCGAAGAGGTCGTCGGGTTTTTCAAGGCCTTCGTCGAAACGTTCTACAAACACGGTTCACGCGGTTCACGTGCCTATACCCGGCTGTTTTACCTGTTGGAAAAAAAAGGGCTCGATACGTTCAGGTCTTGGCTGCGGCAGGAGTACGGTCGCGAGTTCGAACCGGCGGGGGAACTGCGGGTCGAAACGGGAACGTTCGGGACCTATATGACACTCAACGACGGGACCTATTCGTACCGTTACGAGACCGACTTCGGCCGTGCCGACACGCAGGAACTCATCGCGCTGGCATCGTATGCGAAAGCGCACGATACGCAGATCCGGCTGGGAGTAGACCAGAATATCTACCTGCTGCACCTTCGTGAGAAAAACGCCCCGCCGGCGTCGCCCAAACCCAGTGCCACCGTCGTCGCCTGTGCCGGTTCGGGCAACGACCGCATCGACAACTGCCCCTATTCGTTCTGGAGTATCAAGGACGAAAGCGCACGCTACCTGCCGCTGGAGAAAATCCGCCGGTATGCCGTACAGGTCGGGTTTTCGGGCTGTGCCAAAGGGTGCGGACGGCACCGCCATACCGATATCGGGTTGATCGGCCTCAAGACCAACCATTTCGGCGAAGCCGAAGGCGGCGCGCGTATCTTCGTCGGGGCGGAGCATTCGACCGGCGGTGCCGTGGGATGGCAGCTCTTTTCGCTGGTACCGTTTGAGCATCTGTACGAAGTGCTCGACCTGCTGATGGCACTGTTCGAATCAAGCGGGTTTTCGCATTTCGAGACGTTCGCCCGCGAGCGGCTCAACCGCTTTTCGCACGAGGCGGTTTCGATGTGGATGCTGCTGTGCCTCAAATCGGGCAGGATCGAACCGCTGCCCGAGCAGGCTCCTGAGAGTTTCGAAGCGGAGTGCGCCCTGTTCGAATCGACCTTCGGGGAAATATTCGAACGCCCCGAAGCGGCGCCGTGGATGCCGGTGATCAGCGCGATGAGTAAAGCACTGTGGACGGTCGGCAGCGGCGACATGCTCTACCGCCCGCCGATCGAACGGACGGTCCATCGATAGATTGGACCTTGTCGGCCCGATTTTAACCTACAAACCCCGCGATTACGGGTATTGCCAGGATGGAGAGGGCACTATATTCGTTTGACCGTCATAGACCGTCGGCAGAGTTGTGAGGTCTTTCCGGAGATACTTCTGCGTGATCGTTCCGTTGACCTCTTTGGCGGTTCTTTGGTTGAGGACGTTTTGGTGGTAACGGATGGCAGGGCCGTCAGGTCTGTTTTCCCTGTTTTCAATTTCGGGCACCTCCGGAAACTACCTATGGTCTTAGTGCTGTATCGGACTGTCATCAGACGCCTGATATTAAAAATATTAAATATTATATTGTGATATGATTACATACTATGAATACAAAATCGATATTGCAAAAGCGGTTTGAAAAGCTTCAAAGACACACCCGGGCACTTGAAGAGTATAAAGAACTCATTGACGGTTTGCTCATTGAAAAAAACATCTTCGATCCTTGGGTATTTAATACATTGCAAGCACAAGAGCGTGCCATTCTTGATGCTTATTTGAAACGCTTTGCTTCGATTCAGGATTTTTTGGGTGCAAAAATATTCCCTTTACTTTTAGAGATTGCAGGGATTGGAAGCTCTAAAATGAGTGATGTTTTAATAAGGATTGAAAAAGAAGAGATTATCGACTCTTTAGAAAGCTGGATAGAGCTTCGTGAAGTAAGAAACGAACTTGAACACGATTATCCTGAAGAACTCAAAGAGGCTCTTGAAGAGATTAAATACTGTGTCAATCGATATGAAACTGTGCAAAATTATGTCCAAAATGCAAATGAGTTTTTTAAGAGGTTTGCGTGATGCGACTTGGTGATCGTACAAAAAAAATACTGCTCGAAGCTATACGAAAAAGTTTTGGTGAAGTCGATGTTTATCTTTTTGGTTCCCGCTTGAACGATTCAAAATCGGGCGGCGATATCGATCTCGCTCTTGATGCAGATTTTTCAAAAGAGGAGATGAGAAAAAGAAAAACACACTTTTTTCTTGAACTTCTCAAAAAAGATTGTGAACTCAGTGTCGATATTGTCAGCAAACAAACAAAAGATAGACTCCTGCAAGAAGAATTGCAAAGTGCTGTTCTCTTATGACTTGAATTCAGGATATACAGAACTTTTTGCCCGGCAGATACGGCAGACGGGTCAATGATAACTATAACTCTTCAACTCCGAAAACCCTCGCAAGAGCTTCCCCTTTTCGGCATTGTGCCCGATGGTCGTATCCGCATTTTGTATGTGCAATCCGGCGCCGTGGATGCCGGTGATCAGCGCGATGAGCAAAGCATTGTGGACGGTCGGCAGCGGCGACATGCTCTACCGCCCGCCGATCGAACGGACGGTCCGCCGATAGATTAATCTTTGTCAAGCATTTGCAACCAAGTTGCGGATATAATGGCGTTTTCGCAACCGGTTGGTTAGGGTTGCGATATCTGAACAGAAAGAGTGCGATGTGCTGATAGACAGTTATGACAGGGTGGTGGACTACCTGCGGGTGTCGGTGACGGAACGCTGCAATTTCCGCTGCCAGTACTGCATGCCCGAGAAGCCGTTTTCATGGGTGCCCAAAGAGAACCTCCTCAGTTTCGAGGAACTTTTCGAGTTTATCCGGGTGGCGATCGACGAAGGGGTGAAGAAGATCCGCATTACCGGCGGTGAGCCGCTGCTGCGCGAAGACCTCGACACGTTTATCAAAATGATCTATGATTACAATCCCGAGATCGATCTGGCGATGACGACCAACGCCTATCTGCTCAAAGGAGCCGCGAAGAAGCTTAAAGATGCCGGACTGAAGCGTATCAATGTCTCCATCGATACCCTCAAACCCGATATTGCCCGGAAGATCGCTCAGAAAGATGTCCTCGAAAATGTGCTCGAGGGTGTGGAAGAGGCGCTGAAGGTCGGATTGAAGGTCAAGGTCAACATGGTGCCGATGAAGGGGCTCAACGAGGACGAAATCCTCGATGTGCTCGAGTACTGCAAGGCGCGCGGAATGACGGTGCGTTTCATCGAGTATATGGAGAACGTCCATGCGATGGTCGATATCCGGGGTATGGAGAGCGACGAACTCCTCGCGCATATCGGCAGCCGCTATACCTACGAAGACGAGGGATTCGACGGCCATTCCCCTTCGCATTACTACCGCCTCGAAGACGGCTACCGCTTCGGCATCATTGAACCGCACAAGGACGATTTCTGCAAGCAGTGCAACCGCATCCGCCTGACGGCCGAAGGGCAGCTCATTCCCTGCCTCTACTTTGATGAGGCGATGAGCATCAAGGACGCGATCAAGCGCGGAGACATCAAAGCCGCCGCGCAGGTGCTCAAAGAGGTCGTACGCACCAAACCCGAAAAAAACCGCTGGAGCGATCCCGACGGGGAACAGTCCAAGCGGGCGTTTTACGAAACCGGGGGGTGATTTTGCTGTGCAGAATCGATGAATGGTGAAGAAGCGATAATGATGATTGAAAATAGTTTTGTGCTGATCAAGTGGGGTATTTTCGATGGTGTGGAATACGATTCACGATTCACGATTCACGATTCACGACCCCAAAAGGGAGCCTTTTGATTTACCTCGTCGAACACTTCTATTCCATCCAGGGCGAGGGGCGCTACACGGGCCGTCCTTCGCTTTTTTTTCGTTTCGGCGGCTGCAATATGCGCTGCGAGGGGTTCGGATGCAGCGAGACGGCGCCCGACGGGGCGTCCGTGAAGGGGTGCGATACGGTGTATGCCGTCGACCGGCGTCATTTCGGCGCGCAGTGGCTGTGCATCGAACACCGTGACGAGCTGATCACGATCATGAACGGTTATACGCTGCCGCCGAAGGTCGATATCGTCATGACCGGCGGCGAACCGCTGCTGTATGCGGACAATGCGGTCTTCGTCGCTTTTGTCGAGTACCTTGTCGGGGCCGGGCACCGCGTGACGTTCGAGACCAACGGGGCGATGCCGGTGGATTTTGGGCGTTTTCCCGTCTACCGCGAGTGTATTTTCGCGCTCTCTGTCAAACTTGCCAACAGCGGGGAGCCTTTTTCCAGGCGGGTACGGCCCAATGCGTTCGTTCCCATCGCAACCTATGCGAAAGAGAGTTTTTTCAAGTTCACGATCGACCGGGATTCCATCGGCGTGAATATGGAACACGAGATCGACGGCATCACGCATTACGCCCCGCAGCTCGAGGTTTTCTGCATGCCCATGGGCGGCACCCGCGCCGAGGTCGAGGCCAATACCGAAGCCGTGATCGGTTTTTGCAAAGCGCGCGGCTACACTTACAGCGACCGCCTCCACATCCGCATTTGGGATGCAAACAAAGGCGTCTGATTTTTTATTGATAAGACGCCAAAGGAGCAAAGCATCTTTGTCTACGCTAACGCTAAGTTTGCTTCGGCAGCAGGCCCGCGCGCCCTTGGCGCTTTTACAGGTGCCTGAATATTCTGCGAAGTTAATGGCATTGCCAAGCCGGATTCAAATGATACAGGCAACACTTTCCCGTTCCCCGTTCCCCGTTTTACGGTTCCCGTGACGCCGCCTGCAATTTTCCCAGTATCAATTCAAAATGCTGGATGAGGTCGTAGTATTCGCGCCGGTAGGAATTGGGAACCTCGATCCCCTTGATTTTGTCCAAAGCCCCTTCGAGTTCATTGACCGCGGCTTTGCGCTCGTTTTCGCTGTAGCCGTCCATCTCTTCTTCGATTTTGTTGAGGGTCTCGTACCATCGGTAGATTTTACTGCGGATACGCCAGTTGAACATGGGCAGCAGCAGCTTGACGATCGGGATCATCAGTGCGACGACCGGGATAAACAGCAGCATCAGCCGTTTGACAATAGCCGCCACCCAAAACGGCAGAAGCCGTTCCAGCCAGCTTTCGCCGTCGCGCAGGTAGATCTCGGCACTGGGGTTGATGGGAAACTCGAGCCGGTTCATATTGGGGAACTCGCCCTTTTTTTGGAAAATACCGGCACGGCTGTGTACTTCGGTTGCGGCCTGCAGTATCAGCCGGACAAGATCGGGATGGATGTCGGAGCGGCTGACCAGTGATGCCGTCGTCGTGATGAGCTGAACGTTTGCCGGCGGCAGGTTGTATTCAAGATCGAGGACCCCTTCGTCGAGCGTGACGGCATCGAGGTAGGGGTAGCGGACGCTGTAGGCGTTGGCCCGCCGGAAAGGCATCAGCCGGACTTGCGGATCGAGCAGCAGGGCTTTCGTCAACGGGGCGAAGGTGCCGATCACACTGAAAACCGCATCGGCATCATGATCGAACAGCGCCTGGGCTCCGGCTTCGCTCCCCAGCGGAAGCAGCGTGCTGTTTTTCGCCGTCACCCCGTTCGCGGCGAGCAGCTTGACCGCCAGTGCACGGGTTCCGCTGCCTGGACTTCCGACAACGACCCGTTTGCCCTTGAGGTCGCTGAGATAACGTAACTGAGGGGCATCGGACGGGTAGTAGACCCAGATCGGTTCGTTGTAAAGACTCGCCAGGGAGGTGAAAGGCTCTTCTTTGAAAGCGTCTGCACTACCGCCCTGGACAAAGGCGACATCGACCTTGCCCTGTTTGAGCAGCTTCAGTGAAGCGACAGAGCCCTCCGTCGGGACGATGGTCACCTTCAGGTGTTCTTTGGCAAGGATTTTTTTATAGGCGAGTGCACTGCGGTAGTAGAGTCCGTTTTTGTTTCCTACGGCAATGGCAATGTGATCGGGTGCGAGCGGTGGAATGAACCGGCTGCCGAGATAAAGCAGCCCGGCGAAGATGAGCAGTATGGGCAGGATGATTTTACAGATATAGCACTTCATGACGCTATAATATCGAAAAAAATTGGCAGGTCGATGCGAAACGTTCTCTTTTTCCTTTTTATTCCGTTGCTGGTGTTTGGCAGTGCCGATCGAAACACATCGGATGCCAATACGACCAAGAGTAAAAAGGAAAAATTTTCCGGCAGCAGCATCAAGGAAGGCAAGACCGATACGATCGTCGTCAAGGGTGCTGTTTTGCAGGGGCAGGTGACGGGTCTGACTTCCCAGGGGCTCAGCTTCTCGCTTATCTACGGACGCGGATCAATATTGATATCGTATGCTGATATCGATACATTGACGACGGAGCACAGCTATCATATCTTCTACAACGGCAAAGAGACGGTGGGAAAGATCAGCGGCCTGTACGAACACCGTTGGCTCGTCATCGACCAGAACGGTTCGAAAGAGATGATTTCGGTTACCGATGTCGACCGGTTTATTCTTTCGATTCAGGATGATAATTCGTTTACGAACAAATTGCACAATCTGATCCCGTTTTGGAGCGGCAATGTCGATCTGGGCATCGAAATCGATCAGGGCGGGGTGAACAAGCGAAAGCTCGATATCTCCGGCCGATTCGAATATCATCGTCAGCGCGACCGTATCGTCGTTTTCGGCAGCCGGGAGAACGATACGCAGGAAGTGAACAGTTCGGAGGGCTGGACGGTGACGAAAGATGAATACCTTGTCAACGTCGAAGGGAACCGATTTTTGTCGAAAGAGCGGCGCGAACACCTCTTTTTGATTGCAGGGTTCGAACGCGATGCGATACGGGAAATTGCTTCGCGTGCTTATCCGGCTGGCGGTGCGGGATATAAGTGGATGCCGACGGATAATTTCTGGTTGATGATGCAGTTGGGGGTGGGCGGTGTTTTTAACAACTATATGACGTATGGACGTAATTACTACTGGGCGGCTTACGGCGGTGGTGAATATTACTACACGTTTTTTCAGGGCGTGGTGCTGAGGGGAAAAATCTTTTTTATGCCCAGTATCGTTGACAGTCATTCCTCCTGGCTTTTTCGGTTCAATTCATCGCTTGCTTTTCCGTTGAGCAATCTGTTCGCACTGAAGTTGACGCTTGAAGATGTCGATGACAACAACCCCGCTCCCGATATCGGCAACAACAAGATTACGACGACTTTCTCACTGAGTTTTACGTTTTGATTTTCCGGCGCTTCTTTGCATCCGTTTTTTGCTTTGCTACAGTTGCTATCGCTGCCGATGCCCCGGAAGATATCGCGGAAAAGGCCTACCTGACCAACCTCAATGCGGTAGTCGTCTTTACCTCGAAAGAGGGACTTAACTCCGGTTATTATGAATTGACCAAGGTCAATACTTCGATGGCGGTTATTCATGTCGCCGACCGGTATCAATTCGATTCGTTTGCGCCGAAATGGAACGTTTTTCTTGTCGGCAGTGCCGGGTACAGCGAAACCTGGATGACGACGGAGTATGAGATGCTTCAGCGTGAGGGCAACCTGACGCTGAGCGGGTCTAACCTGCTGCAGACCTATACCGGCGGACTGGGGGCGGGGGTGCGCTACCGTGACGGCAGCGGTCTGGAGACGATGGCCGGGCTGGAGCTGATCTATTCGCGGGTACGTTTCAAAAACCGCAGCGATAAGCAGGGCGGCGATGTGATCGGTGACTTTTTCGAAGGACACTATACGGACAATCTCACTTACCATTTTTTCGTTGCGATGGAGTACAATGCCGAGATCGACGGATTTTTGCCCTATGCCCGGCTGCGTTACGACCTGTACGAGACGAAAAGCGCTTTCAGCATCGAGCAGCTCAGTACGTTCACTTCCCAGTCCGGTGTCGGGTCGCTGGCGCTGGGATGCGAAACCGCTCCGCTGTTTTATCGCGGGGAGCAGTATCTTTCGCTCGAAGGCTATCTCTGGGGCAGCCGGCTCGGAGGCGACCTGCCGGACGTCGTCGGTTTCGACGGTTACGGTACTGTCGGAGCGACGGCCTATTGGTACGTTCCCGACCGGCTGGAATATATCCGCCGTTTTTTCGTCGATGTCAGCACGATCCGTGCCGACGGTTTGCGCGGCTACAATCTTGGATTCGGGTTCAGTCTTGCTTACTGACGAATTCAAACAGGAGACTGTGAAATGGAACAGATGCAAGAGAGAACCTATATCGGCAAAGCATTGTATGTCTATGACGAGGCGAGCGTATATGCTCCGCAGATGCTTGAAGCGAACGATTTCGGTACCCGTATCGTCCCCGTTCCGGTACATCGGCTGGCGGCGGATCCGGCATCTTACTGTCATACAGAGGGATGCCATCTCGTGCTTTCGGCAGGGAACCGTTTTTTCGGCGAGCTGATCGCGATCGCGCATCGATACGGATGCAGCGTCGGTTTTTTGCCGCACCCGGAAATGAAACGGCTTCAAAAAGATTTCGGACTCGGAAATGATTTGCGAAAAATGCTCGAAGTCGCTTTGCGGGACGATCCCGCAGCGATCAATCTGCTGCAGGTCAACGGCGAGTTCGTGATGGGGGATTTCCTCTCCGGAACCGTTCCGCTCGTCGGGTCGATCGGGTCCGCCCCGAAAAAACACGGCTTCATAGTGCGAAGCCTTCAGGGAACCGTCCAGTTCTTCAAGACCCGTCTTCAGCGTGTGGATATCGAAACGGCCAACGGGCGCAAGGTGACGACGGCGATGAGCGGACTCTTTATCCTTCGTCACAGCCGAAACGATATCCTGGCCCGTTTGAGTACGGCGACGTACTCC
>JALWNV010000273.1 GCA_027083665.1 Helicobacteraceae bacterium | reverse complement strand
CGCCATCACCATGACGAGCCCCATGCTCATCTCGCCACGGGCCGCAAGATAGCCCGCCGGCACCAGCACCACTTCGCTGGGAAACGGAATGAACGAACTCTCCACCGCCATCAGCATAAAAATGCCGGGATACCCCAGCCCTAAAATCGTATCGACCAGCCATTTTGTCAGTTCCGCCAGCATCAGCACTCCTTTTTCATCATCTGTACCATCTCCGCCGCACCGTCTGAACGGTCCATCCGCAGCAGTCGCCCGCTCGCTTCTTCGACACCGGTATCAAGAACCGATTCCAGCCGTTCCGGCGTCAGCTCCCGCTCGCGCACCAGCCAACCGGCACCGGCATCAGCCAGAAACTTCGCATTGTGGTACTGGTGGTCGCCCGCCGCATGCGGATAGGGCACGAACAGCGCCGGCAGCGCGTTGGCCGCCAGCTCCCACAGCGTACTGGCCCCCGCACGGCTGACCGCGAGATCGCTGCGTCGCAAAAGTTCGGGAAGATCCCGCGTAAAGGCGTACAGCTCTGCTGCGATCCCCGCCTCCCGATACGCGGCTTCCACCCGCTCGAAATCCCGTTCTCCGCACTGATGAATGATCCGGATACCGCGTGCCTGCAGCATCGGCGCGGTTGCGATCGCGAAGTCGTTAATCGCGCGCGCGCCCTGGGAACCGCCGAGAAAGATCACCGTCGAGACCGATGTCCGCCGGTGCGCCGTTTCCGCCACGGTCCGATTGACCGGATAACTTCTGACGGGGCTGTCGGGATCGTAGGAGCTGAAAAAAAGCCGCGCACGGGGTTTGAGGAGCCGGTTGAGCCTTCCCGTCACGGCGTTTTGTTCATGGATAAACAGCGGCCGACCGAGGAGCAGGGCCGCAAACGAGGCCGGTGCCGCCGAGAAACCGCCGACACTGATCACCCCGCAGGCGTCATGCCTGCGGATGATCCGGCGTGCCTGAAATGCGGCGCGCAGCACCCGCCCCAGCGCCAGAAGTTTCGCGGCACCTTTTTTGTTGACAACCCCCGTCGTCGGCAAAAAGTGGGTCTGCACGAATTCCGACCCGTTTTCAAACCACATCCTGTCCTGACCGCTCGTCGAACCGATAAAGACTGCTTCATCCCCTTGGGCTTTGAGCGCCTCCGCCAGCGCTTTCGCGATCGCGAGATGTCCGCCGGTCCCCCCGCCCGTAATGACAAACGTTTTCAAAATTTTGCCTTTTTCGATACCATCAGCACCATTCCCACCGCGATTGACGCCCCGATGGCCGCCGAACCGCCGTAGCTGAGAAACGGTACCGAAATCCCCTTGATAGGGGTAATCCCGCTGATGCCGAACGCATTAAGCAAAAACGCGAATCCCAGCAGCATCGCCACGCCGAC
Source organism: Helicobacteraceae bacterium (assembly GCA_027083665.1). Taxonomy (GTDB): domain Bacteria; phylum Campylobacterota; class Campylobacteria; order Campylobacterales; family Sulfurimonadaceae; genus Thiomicrolovo. The sequence continues at coordinate 1,226 of JALWNV010000273.1, read as the reverse complement.
ACTGAAAAGCATATCACGGCGATCCGTTACCCGGTTGGCGATCTTGAGAATCCGCATCAACATCCCTCCAAAAAGCGCTACGACAACAAAAATCCCGATCAGGCCGAACTCTTCGGCAATACCCGCGAGGATGAAGTCTGTATGCACTTCGCTCAGAAATCCCAGTTTGAACGTCCCGTTGGCCAGTCCCGTTCCCGTCAGCCCCCCGTTGTGAATCGCGTTGAGAGCATGTCCGATCTGATAAGGTTCCTCGTGGCTCTGCACCCGCAGGTGCGACGCGATCGATTCAGGCAGCAGAGCAAGAATCGAATCCTGCGCCATCGACCACCATGAAAGAATACGCGCGATCCGGTGCTGCGCGCTAAAAATCAGTACCGTCATGCCGATCAGCGCCGCCACCATCAACGTCATGAAGAACTTGAAGCTTCCCCCGGCAAACAGCAGCATCAGCACCAGCGTCGCGGCCAGAACGACGACCTGCCCGAGGTCTTTTTGCAGTACGGCGACCAGCCCGATAACGACGAGAAACAGCATTCCGTAGGGCAAAAAACGCAAAAATTCCTCTTTGATCCCCAGCACCGCGTCCGAATCGATCCGGCGGGAAAAACTCCAAGCCAGGAAATAGACGAAACCGACTTTGAAAAATTCGACCGGCGCCAGCGAAACCCCTCCCAGGTGAATCCATCGTTTCGCACCGCCGACCTCGGAGACGAGCGAAGCGGGCATAAACGGCATGGCGATCATCAGCAGCAGCGCCCCGATAAAAAGCGCGAAACCGAGCCGGCCGAGCCAAACGTCCGGATCGAGCTGCGCCAGGGCCCACATCGTCAGGATCGATACCAGCGCGAACACCAGCTGCCGCACGGCGAAGTGCAGCGGCGCATAATCAAAAAACAACACCGTATAGGTCGACAGCGAATAGACCATGACGACACTGATGGCGACAAGGGTCGACGCAAAAAGAAAGAGTTTTCTGTCAGGCATACGCGATCCGCACTTTTTTCCGGTATTTTAGCGTTCTAAGCTTATTGCTCATTCGCAGGCATGGTTCGGCAGCCGAAATACCTGCGCCTTGTCGAACATCAGGGTATTTTGCATCTTCGAAACGCGGTAGCGTTCCGCCGTACCGTCATTGAACTCCGTCACGAGTGCCTCCGACTCCAGCCGCCATTTTCCGCGGCGCATCAGCGTCGAACGCGAGGTGTTGTTGGCGACGGTATAGGTAC
>JALWNV010000272.1 GCA_027083665.1 Helicobacteraceae bacterium | reverse complement strand
ATGTTCGGCGACACATGGAAGCACCCGGCGCTCAAGCCGTACAACGGCAAAGAGGTGACGGTGGAACCGAAGCTCAACGAGGAGCACCAGACGGAACTGACGGTCAAAGACGGCGAGAAGGTGGTTTGTGTAATCGGGCGGGGGTGAGATGGGTGGACCGGCAGAGGGAACCACTCCTCTTTAGGCCCATGGCATTATTCGAATATTCGATTAATGCGGATAAATCAGCCCCGCTAAAATGAGCAGGGAGTAGCCGAGAACCAGAAAGATTTTCCCACAGATTGCGATAGTGCACATGAGGCTTCTCCAATGTCGAGATCCCGCCTAACCTACGTTCCCACCGCTGAAAGCGGAAGTATTATCGGCGGTATCCGGCTTAGCTTCCGGGTTCGGAATGGGGCCGGGCGTTTCTCCCGGTACCTGAAAAACGGGCAAAAAAAAAGCCCGACCGTCATGCAGACGACCGGGCTTTACGACACGGGAACCCAGTTGGTTAGGCTGGGCTCATGCACCGTTCTCGCAACCGAAGATTCTTTCTGGTTCCCATTCGGTGGCAAACACTTGGAGGTATTTGCATGCGTCTATTGTAGCAAATATATACACATAAAATCAATGGTACAGTGTTTCATGAGGCACCGTGGTGTTTCAGATTGTACCGTTTGCAGCCTTGACAGGCCGCTTTTCGGAGCGGCCGATCAAGTCCGACGACTTGCGTTTTATTTGCAAAACTGTAAAATTCCGGCATAGCAAAGGATCAACTATGATATTACGAAAGAAGCGGCGTCGCACCGATGTGCTCAAGGCTATCAAAACGTTCGAAAAAGAAGCGAGAGTGGATCTTTCCGTACTTGGCACGTATGACGACCTCGCCGACAAAGTCGAAGAGCTAATGGAAGAGGGCTACGGTATCGACTCGGCGATACAAATGATGACAATTGAGTTACTTGGCGAAAAAGTTGAGCCAAATCCGGTAAAGTCCGCATGCAGAAGACTCGGCATCACGCAAAAGCAGTTGGCAAAAGAGCTCAGTGTCAGCGAAGATACTGTCGGTAAGTGGGCAAGAGGTGTAGTCGATACACCTCAATGGGCAATACGCATGTTTGAACTGCTTGAAATTGAAAAGAAATTTGAGACGATAAAACGGATAATTTCCGACGAACTGTAAATAAAACCCGTAAATCTTCTTATATTCCACTTGACAAAACCTCAAAACGACGATAATATTTCACTAAAGCCGTAATATTTACGGTTTTGCGTATTTTAGTTGCTACTGTATAAAAGTGGCTGAAATGGTGCATAGCTGTAACTATGCACCGGAGGTTATCTTAAAGGACTTAAGACAATGGAAATTATACCATTTTGCTACGGCGGGCATGAAGTCCGCATGATGATGGACGAAGGCGGCAATCCCTGGTGGGTTGCCAAAGACGTATGTGATATTTTGGAATATTCAAACCCGAGTAAAACGATTTCAGATCATCTTGATGAGGATGAGCGGTCTAACAAATCGTTAGACCGTGGAGGCTCGATTTTGATGATCAATGAATCCGGCCTCTATGCTTTGATCCTTCGTTCAAACAAGCCCCAAGCGAAACCGTTCCGCAAATGGGTAACGTCGGAAGTGCTACCAAGCATCCGCAAGACAGGCACATACATACGCTTGAATGATATGGACCAGGAAGCATTTTACCGCACCTACGAGACACTCAACCCCAATTCGGAGTTTATCATCGAGTTTCAGGGGGTACGGGTTAGCGCTTTTGTCGACGTTAATCACGGCTTTCTCATTACCACGGGGGAGCTGGCACGCATCATGGGTGTTTCGTCGAGCACACTGCGGGTACTTAAAAAATACCATCGCGACAAGCTGAAGGGCGGTATACATTGCGTCGAACTGGGTCAGCGCGAATACTGGACCCGCAAGGGCGCAGGATGGATCGGCCTGCACAACCGTGACGGCAGCTTCGGTCGCTATCTCCTAGACGGAGGTCTGGATCGTCAACTCGAAACCAGGGCCGAACTACTGCGCTCCGACGGGGAAGCGCTCCTGCGTCGCTTCGAGGCAATGGAGGCATCCAATGACAATTGACCCACTAACTCCCACCAACCTCAAACGCTACAACGCAGCCGTATACGCCGTCAAGGAGCTCATCGAAGCGCAGCACCTCGACGGGTACGAATTTATGACCGAGACGCTGATGATCGCGTTCTACGGCATCGAAGATATCGTCGCGAAACTGGAAGCCAGGCAGCGCGAAGATATCATCAAGCGCCGGCAAACCGGCTGATGAACCTTCCTCCATCGCCCGACGGGGCGGTGTATGGAGCGTTTTGCTCGAAAACTACGCAGGGGATTACTATGGAAAAGCATCCGATAGATATTGCAAAAGAGAAGTTTTGCAGACATGAAGACATTACGATCTGTATGGTCGTCAAAAATCGGCTTACCGAAGGAGTCGTATGGAAGGGACTTTATTACCCTGACGACCGTTTTGAAGGGCTTGAAGGACAAAAAGCGTATGTCATCACAAGTGCTGAAAACGGGTTTATCTACCTGTTTACAGAATCCGGCAGGTTTGCCTGTGGTTATAAGGTCGGGGCCGGATGCGAATTTCAATTTTAGGAGGCAAATATGACCAATCCATTTTTGGGTCAAGGGATAACTATTGATGACAAGCCATCAGATAAGGTTGAGTATATTATCGATGGTTTTCTGGCGAAGGGCGCCATCACGACGTATTACGCCCCGGCAAAGCATGGGAAAAGCGTCGTTGCCCAGGCGCTTTCAAAGTATATTTGCGAGAATACATCAATGCGTGTTCAGTATTTTGATTTCGATAACGGGCTGGTGTCATTAGTTGAGCGCGGATGGTTTGAGGTTGCCGATGCATTGAAAGACAGCATGGATTACATCAGTAAGGACAAGGTTCAGCGGGAAGGCTATGAGGTCGTAGAAAGCCTGTTGAAGTACACGAGGGATAGCCCGAAAGACTGCTTATCAAACTTCGTTCTTATCTGGGATTCTGCTGTGAACTTCATGCAGCTCGATAATGATGACAATGCGAAAAAGCTTCTCAGGGCATTAATGTGGTTTCGCTCAAAAGGCGCAACCAATCTTTTGCTCCACCATATGAACAAGAGCGGTAGAAGCTACCAAGGTTCCCAGGTGTTTGTCACTGCAAGCGACAACATCTATGAGCATACGATGGTGGACACGAATGCAGAACGAAGTATTTTCACGCACAAGAAGAGGAACACCCGGTTTTCGGACATGAGAGATATTGCGTTTGAAATTCAGAAGACAACTTTCAACATGAAGATTCTCGACTACAAAGAGGCGTTTATTCCTCCGAGTGAGCAGGAGTTCATTGAAAAGGTTATTAAGGTGCTCAAGAACTTTCCAAACGGAATCACGCAAGGAAAGCTTCTGGAGAAAAGTGTCGGTAAAAAAAGTTCGGACAAAACAAGCAGGGATCTTTTGGGTCGATACACAGGCCGCTTCTGGAATATGGAAGAAAAACCGAATGGAAACTTCTTTACCCTACCGTAGTTACAACACCAAAAGACCGATCAAACCACGTAAAATAGGCACATGCGCAACAAGTGTTGTACTGTTGTAGATGTTTCCTTTATTCTGAAAAAACCTTTTTAGTTTCCCTCCAGTATAAAACACTTACAACATAACAACATAGCACTGACACACATGCTTTAAATGCCGAAAATACCGTACTTTCAGGCTGTAGTTCGGTTTTGTAAAGTTGTTGTAATCACCCCTCAAAGGAGACCAGGTGCCAGACGACACAACCATCGACCCACTCAACCACCCGAAACTCAAACAGCACCAGGCCATCGACAAGCTTGTCGACGCGCTGCCGGAGCCGCTGCTCAAAGGCTTCCGCTACGGCCAGCTGCGCGGGAACATCCTCGTGCTGCACTTCACCCATCCCGCACATCTCAACGAGTTCCGGATCCGGCGCGACGAAATCCTGCAGCGGATGCGCGAGATCTACAAGGAACACAGGCTCAAAGACGTGATCGTCTTCAAAGAGGTGAAGGCCGAAGCACGCTATCACCCGCCGCCGCAGCCCTCGAGCCAAAAGAGCCTCGACTTCACCGACCGGGCGGAGGGAGCGTTCGAGAATCGCGTCACCCACCCCGAGCTGCACCGCATCTTCGAAAACATCCGAAACATCATCAAGGAGCGAAAGCAATGACACCCGCACAGACACGTTACCGAAAAACACTGATCCGGCAGGTCTACACCTCGCCGCGCTACGTCAACTACTACCGCGACCGCCCGGACGAGTACCGCGCGATGCTGCTGAAACATTTCGGCCGCAGCTCCAGCGCGGATCTCTCCCTGACCCGGCTCGTGCAGCTGCGCGACTACATGCACCTCGATGCCGCTCTGCCCGAGATCGAGCACGCCACGCCGCGCCAGATCTACAAGATCACGCAGCTATGGGAAGCCAAGGCGCGCGACACCTCCGAATCCGCCATGCTGCGCTTCGCGTCCCGCATCGCCAAGGAGGAAACGCGTGCACTGTCGCACCTGACGAAAGACCAGGCGCGCAAAGTGCTCATCGCACTGCAGAAGATGGAGGGACGCTGAAATGGCGCTGACAACGATGGACATGCTCGAAGAGTTCGTCGCCTACGTGCGCGACCCCGACCACGACATGGCGGACATCCTCAAACACTACGGCGGCGGCACGATCTACATCCCGACCTACCGATCGGTCATGCGCGACGAGGAACTTGTCGAAGATTACCGACGGCTCGTCGACGAGGGCAAGACGACGCAGGAGGCCGTCCGCGAACTGTGCCGCAAATACGAACTGTCGAAGAACCGCGTCTGGGAACTGACCCGCGACGTCCGAAACCCGACGCTGTTTTGATACGGAACAGAGCTATAAAAAAATTGTTTTGGAAATGAAATGCAAGTAGCAGTTTATGCGATGTGTGCTATAAACCATGATATGAATACAGGCGCATTTATCGAAAAGACAGTCGATGGACTGTCGGAAAACCCATGTTACCTTCTGATTTTGGCGGTTTTTGTTGTTTCAGCTTATATTATCAAACTGGGATACAAACATGCCAAAGAGATTGCAACTATCAACATGGAGCACATGGAAAGGATACAGAATGGAAAGTAGCACAGTCGAGTTCCTGTCGGTGTTTTTCTTGTTCGCGTTTGCCCTGTTCATCTATGAGCGATACCTGTACCTGACATCGCTGTCGGCGCTGGTAGTCAGAGACCGGGCTGTAAAGCTGATCCTCAAAGCGCGGAAAAACGACGCGATCAGCCCCGAACTTCTCGATTTTGCCGAGGAAGCGGTGGCGGACGTACTAGCAACAAACTATATTGTCACCATCGTAAAAACTGTCATGACCCATCAGGATGAAAACGCTCATGACGATAAGCTCAACGAAGAAGAGAAAGCGTTTGTGAAAGCGTTTTCCGCCGAAATCCTCAAGGCGAACGCGGTAGGGCACCTCTTTTCCTATACGCTGGTCCTGACGGTATTCGTTTTTCTCCTGTCCGTTTCCATGCTTGTCGTCCTGCTCGCCGGAAAAATGAGAAAAGCGGGCCGCTTTTTTGACAACATGATCGACAATATCGGCTCCGGAAATATCATGAGGCCCTCCTTTTAGCCGCTTCCCTTTCTATTCCGGATCGACATACTCCGCCAGGGTCGCGAGGATCTCTTCGGCGACGCGGTGCGGCAGCCTCCCGGCGGCGTCGACCGGCAGGAAGGGCCGCGCCGGAATGCGGCCGTCTTCGGTGCCGAACTGGTGTACGGCGGGATACGGGTAGCCGTCGGCGCTTTTGGCGTTGAGACCTATCGTGACCCCGCGGCCGTCGGGATCGACGCTGCGGTAGAGGCTCTCGCGCATCCGGCCCGTCTCGTAGAGCAGCTTCCCCGTCGACATCGGCGCCCCCGCTTCGACTCCCTTGCGCCGCAGCGTCGACGGTGCGAGCGGCAGCCACACTTCTCCCCACGGCGACACGCCGCTGTCGAACGACTCTTCCGTGACGTTCTGCACGATCTGCCCTATCTCTGACAGCGCCGGGCGGATATGTGCTATCCGTTCCGCCAGAGCGCTCAAAAACGCCTGCACCTCCTCCAGATCAACGACGTTGACATTTTCTTTCATCCGTTTACCCTCCCATCACACCGTACAGGCCGTTTAAATCGTGTTTAACTGCCGCGAAAAGCTTTTGCGCGATACATTTATCGTCTTTGGTCAAAAAAGCGCTTCTCGTCCAAATATGTGCTATAATCTGATCTGACAGCGAACGGTAGGTTTAGCGGTAAAACAGATTCAGTTCGGTCGCGGGTTCGAATCCCGCCCGTTCGCTCGTTATCATCTTCAGAAAATTTTTTCTTTCCCGTCCATTGCCGTATCGAATGCATCCTTGTCGAGATAGAGTTGACCGCTGTGAACAGAGTGGTAGATGCTTTTTTTGTCTCCCGCATCGATGTTTAAAACTATTTTCGCTCTGCTTGACAGATCATATACAGCAGAAGATGACCGTCATAGTAGGCAGAAGACGGCATGGAGACGATATCAAACAGCGCTTTGATGTCATCGGTGGACAACGTGTTTTTCACCCCCTGTTTTTTTCGAAGCCTGCTGACGCTCTCCATCCCTTTTGCCTTCAGATTGCGTATGCTCCCCGTATCGGCAAGAATCAGGTCACTCTGCGGATTGTTTTTTCCCAGCCACTCCCGCAGCGGTTCGATGAAACTCAGATACCCCAGCCGCATGTGCTCGTGATGTTTGATGCCCGTATCGAGCGCCCGGTCGACGAAAGCGTCCCACTCCTGTTTCGACGGCAGCAGCCGCCGCATCTCTTCGCGATAGTGCTCGCGTACGATGTCCGCGAACGGGCAGAGTACCTTGCGCTTCCTGGCGTTCGCTCTTTTACATGTGAGCGCCTGCACCTTCTGAAAATACTCCCGTTCCGCTCCGTAGGCTCCGCCGCAGACATCATACGCCCAGTCCTTCGATGCGATATCGTCCGGGGCTTCGGACGAAATCTTCCATTTGCGCCGTGCAATCTGGCCGGCGGAATATGCGCGGACCTTGCAGCGGCATCCCCAGCCGTTGGGCGGGTAGTTCGTCTTCCACCACGGATCGTCACGGTGCAGGATCGTTCCGTTTCGTGCGGCGTGCGTCGGACGGGTCGCGCGGTCGAGCACGGCGGAGTAGCGCCAGTAGACCATGGTTTCGAGCGCTTTCATCTGCCGGCAGCGGGCGACGGCGTACGAGACGCGCATGTTGGTGTTGAAGATGTTTCTGATCCGCCGTGCGCCGATGGTGACGGTCTTGACCTCCCCGGTGTCGGGGTTGACGATATCTTTTCTGCCCCACCATCCCTTGCGCTGCAGCGTCGGCCGCAGCTCCTTGAGGAACTGATCGAAACGCTTGCCGCTTTTTTGCGCTTCGAGCAGGGCGTCGTGCACGTCGCCGAGCAGATCCGCGCGCATCATCTTCGCGACCGTGAAGGCCCGGTGGTGCATCTCTTTTTCGATGTCGTCGTAGAAGAAGGTGGTGAGCAGCCCCTTGTTCCGCAGGTACTCCAGCGCTTTTTCGGGTGCGAGGGAGAAATCAAGCCGGACCGGCATCGCCCTCTCCCGTCTCGTCCTCGATTTCGGCGCTGCCGAGCAGATCGGCGTTGAGCATATACCGCTCGAGTACGCTTTCCATCTTCGCCGTGCTCATGTCGGGGTAGAGTTTCGCGATGGCCTCGACGGCGGCATCGAAGTCGTCGACGCCGCCGAGCGCCTCGTCGATCTGGTCGAACAGCTCCCGTTCGATCGGCTCCGTCTCGATCGCCGGAAGGTTGCGGTCGATCTCGTCGCCCGGCGCGGACGTGCTGAAGTGCAGCAGCCTATCGGGGCGGCGGTTGGTGACCGGTCCGACCGGCCGCACCGCTTCGACGGTGATATTGTACGTCGATTCGATGTACTCTTTCGTCGGCTGCCAGCCCATGCCCGCGATCCGCTCGTCGCGCTCGGACAGCTCGAGGTTCGGGTCGTCTTTGTCCTTGAGCCGGACGGTGACGGGCGCGGCGATGCCGTTGATCTCCCGGAACGAAGCGATGACCGACTCCATCAGCTCGACGATGATGTGCTCGTCGGTCATGGCGATATCTTCGCGGATGTCGTTGTGCGTCTGCGCAGCGGCGAGCGAGCCGCCTTTGACCTCGCTGGTGAGGTTGCCGCCGAGAATCACCTTGGCGATCTGCGTGTCGCAGTAGGCGACGAGCTTGTCGAAATCGCCGACTTTCTGCGTCACGACCGTCTCGATGCTGTCGTCCTCTCCGATGACCGCGGCGTCGCCCGAGAGCATGTTGTAGATCTCGTTGGCCATCGCGTCGCGGTCGTCTTCGGTCTTGCCGATCGTCCAGGGCACGCCGTATTTTTCCAGGAAGCGGATCCAGAAATCCAGTGACGCGCCCTTGAGTTTCACCGGCCAAAACAGCGCGTTCGCCAGCGCGGTGCCCATGGGGCGGTCGTGTTTGGGATCGTGCAGCGCGAAGACGGCTTTGTGCGGTATGACGGCTTCGCCGGTGCCGGTACCGAACGGATCGTATCGCAGTTCGCCGTTTCTGACGACGAAATCGCGGAAGGGGCGTTCGACGAGCACCGGACGCCAGTACGGCGTTTCGTCATCTTCTTCCCAGTTGATCTCGAACACGCCCATTCCCTGCAGCGGCACGTCGAGCGCCTGTTTGCGCCAGTGCTGCGGGAACGTCTTTCGCAGCGCGGTCACGGCGTCGCTGTCGTCGCTGTCGATCAGCAGCTCCTTTTTGAGCGTCGCCGCCTTGCGGCTGCCCAGTGACGCGATGACCTGATCGTCACGCTCGATACGCGCGAAGGCGTCATGCCTCAGCCATTCGCGCCGTACCGGCAGGTCGCTGAAGATCCCGGAGAGGATATTGCGCATCGCCGGCGGGGCCGAACGCGTCTTTTTGTGGCTTTTGGCGAATGGAAAGAGTTTTCTGATCATGGCAATCTCCCGTATTGTGTCTGTCGTGTTTGCGGACGCGGCGCACGCTTGCGGGCTCCGCCGCATTTTTTCCGCTTCGCCAGTTTCGTCAGCCGGTAGCAGCCCGCCAGCGAATCGGGCGCGTCGTCGTGCAGCCCTTCGGGGAAGTCCTCGAGCTGTTCGATCAGGATCCCCTGCGAAGCGTGCAGCTCGATCTCTCCGCTTTCGATCGGGATCTCCAGCTCTTCGATGCGCTCCTGCTTGCTCTCGGTGCTGTTGACCTCTTTGAGCGGCAGGTGAACGCCGCGGTCGAACGCCCGGTCTTTGATGTACGGCACCAGGTGCGCCTGGCCGCCGTTGGTTTCGTATCCGAACTTTTTGCAGCGGTACCGCTCCTGCAGATCGACGAGGGTCTCGACGATCTCTTTCGAGGGCATGACGCGGTTGATCGACTCCGCGACCCACGCTTTTCGCAGCGTATCGCTGACGGCGAGGATCGTGAAGCTGGTGAAGTCGCTCTTTTTCTTGCTGCCGGCGGGGTCGCAGTAGCCGTAGTAGCGCACGTCTTTTTGCGGCCGGTCTTTGTAGAAGTGCATCGTTTCGCGCCGGAACGTCTGCGTATCGCTGCCGGGGTTGTTCTGCTGCTCTTTCGCAAAAGAGTTCGGTGCCTGCGCGCGTTTGGTCATGAGCGTTTTCAGCGGCACGGCCCCGGGCCACATCACTGCCGCGCCTTCGTCCATCTCCGGTTTTGACGCTTCGTAGAATTCGTCCGCCGCCGCCGTGCCGCGTGTGCGCAGCAAATTGGCGAACGTCTCCCAGAGGTCCATGCGCCGGGGGAACTGCTTGATCGCGCGAAAAATTCGCGGGTTCCAGAATGCAAGCTTGAGTTTCCGTGCCAGGACCGAATCGCGGTGCAGCAGGGTGCCGATGTAGATGATGTCGAGACTGCCGGTCACGTCGCCGAGGTTGTCGACGGCCTCGTCGAGCCACTTCTCAAGCTTGTCGCGCTGCGTGCGGCTGCGGACGTTCTCGTCGTTTTCCAGATCGTCGATGACGGCGAGGTCGGGGCGGTGGGTGCCGTGCTTGACCCCGCGCACCCGCTTGCCCGAGCCGTAGCCTTTGATCCGCACGCCGTTTTTCGTGACGATGTCGCCGATCTTCCACACCCGGCCGACGCCGGTGGCGTGCGGAAAGTCCGCTTTGAGGTTTTCGTTCTCCTCCAGTTCGGCCTTGACCGCCTCGATCAGGGTTTCGGTCAGCTCGATGGCGTCGGAGAAGAGCACCGGAAAGTGCTTGAGCTTGTTGACGACGACCCAGATCAGAAAGACAACGGAAACGTCGGTCGACTTGCCGTGACCCCGCGGCGCCGCCACGGCGAACTTTTCACCGGCGATGGCCGCAGCTGCTGCGGCCGAGCTTCCCGGCCCGAGTACCGCACGTTCTTCGCCGCGTCCGGCGATACGCCGGTAGATCGTCTCCAGGTGTTCTTGCAGCTCCGATTTGCCCGGCAGGTAGTAGTAGTGCGGAAAATAGGTGCGGCGGAAGAAGTCGAAATCCTCCCGCTGGCGCGCGACACGTTCGTCGCGTTCCTGTGCCGGAAGCGCCGCGTTGGCCGCGATGGTCTCGCGCAGTTCGCCGGTGAAGCCCTCGAGCCACCTGACGAACTCCCGGCGGGTCAGCCGTTCGGCGCTCCGGGCATCCTCCCCGGCGTCGAGCAGCTCCCGCTTCGTCCGCTCGAGATCCCGGCGCAGCTCGTCTTTGTCAAAGAGCGACATCAAGCTTATCCTGCACGGTGTCGACCGTCTCGATGAACGCGTCGAGCAGCCGGTCGTCGCCCCGGTCGCGGATGGCCGAACCCAGGGTTTTGACGACATGCTTGATAATGCCGCGCTTGTAGAGTTCCGGATCCTCCTGTCGCGCGATGCTCTTCATCTTCGCGAACGCATCGGAGAGCTGGACGATCATCTTCGCCTTCTCCGCCGGCGGCGTCGTGTCGTCCTCGCGGATCTCTTTGAGGCTGTCGTACAT